>JAJFUY010000223.1 GCA_021372185.1 Chlamydiales bacterium
CGTTCCATTTCTACTACGCCACCCTTAGGGTGCTGCTGTGAGCGTTTTACGTGTTTTTTGCAGAGGTTAATACCTTGCACTAACACTTTTTCGCCCATACTGCGAATCACAGAGCCTGTTTGGCCTTTGCAGTTACCAGCAGTGACTAGCACTTTGTCGCCGGCACGAATTTTCTTAGAAACATTTCTCATCTATAGTACCTTTAAATAACTTCTGGTGCTAGAGAACCGATTTTCATATATCCTCTGTCACGTACTTCACGGGCAATTGGCCCAAAGATACGAGTTCCACGAGGATTACCTTTATCATCGATAATCACACAGCTGTTTTTATCAAAGCGTATGTAGCCATCTTTTCTGCGAATAAAGCGTTTTGTACGTACGATAACGAAACGCACTACTTCACCTTTTTTCACAGTACCATTTGGTTTGGCTCGCTTAACGCTGCCAATACCTACATCGCCGACTCCCATATACCGTCTTTTGGAGCCACCTAAAACTTTAAACAGACCAATTTCTTCGGCGCCTGTGTTGTCCGCCACTTCCATTCTGCTTTCTTGTTGAAGCATAAAATTCACTCACTCCTATTAATCCGAAGCTACTTTTGAAGCTTTTGTTCTACTTCTACTACGCGCCAGCGTTTAAGCTTCGACATAGGACGCGTTTCCATGATGCTCACTACATCGCCTTCACGCGCTGTATTTGACTCATCATGAGCATAGTATTTTTTTGATCTTGTAATAACTTTGTCATAGCGAGGGTGGCGTATAGTACGCTCTACGCTTACAACTACAGTTTTTTGCATTTTATTCGAAACGACAACACCTTTTCTTGACTTCCGGGTTGATCGCTTTAGGTCTAAACCTGTTTGTTCCATATAATCTCTTACTTTTTAGGCGTTTTGCTGTAATTGGCGTTCCCTAAGGACAGTTAGTATACGCGCAACGTCTTTTCTTTTCACCCTAATTTGATGCGGCTTAACATCTTCTTTCTTAGAAGAGGCAGCATTTCTTAGCGCAAATATCTCTTTCTTAAGAGTTTGCACTTGAGTTTGTAGCTCTGGAGCGCCACTATTTCGGAAGTCTTTTGCTGTTGTCATGTATATTTCTCCTATACTCTTTCTTGGCGCTCGACAAAGCGAGTTTTGATGCCCAATTTTGCTGCCGCTCTACGGCAAGCATCTTGTGCTACATCTTTAGGTACGTTTGCAACTTCAAAAATCACACGGCCTGGCTTAACAGCTGCAACCCAGTGATCCAAGTTACCTTTTCCCTTACCCATACGAGTCTCTGCTGGTTTTTTCGTGATCGGCTTGTCTGGGAACAAACGCACCCATACTTTACCTTGACGGTTAAAAAAGCGAGTAATCGCAACTCGGCAAGCTTCGATCTGTTGGCTAGTAATCCAGCCACGCTCGAGAACTTGAATCCCGAAATCGCCGAAGTCGACGAAAGTAGCGGCCTTAGCAATACCTGTAAGGTGGCCTTTCATCATCTTGCGATGTTTTGTTTTCTTTGGCATTAAGGTCATGACTCATCAACTCCAGGAATTAAGCAGCACTCGCTGCTTGCTCGGTTTTAGCTCTTTTTGGTGCGACCACGATTTCACCGCGGTTAATCCACACTTTGACTCCAATTGAACCATATGTCGTTTCTGCACGACCATAGGCGAAGTCAATATCTGTTCTTAGTGTTTGAAGTGGGATAATACCCTCTTTGTACCACTCACGACGTGCAATCTCAGCACCACCTACGCGGCCTGAAACCTGAACACGCACTCCAATACCACCTGCTTCCAATACGCTTTGCATAGCTTTCTTCAGTGCACGGCGGAAAGGAATACGACGCTCAAGTTGCTTAGCAATGCTATCTGCAACAATTTTCGCATCGAGGTCTGGTCTTTTAATTTCTTCAACTTCAATCCACACTTCTTTACCTGTCATCTTGGAAAGCTGAGCGCGCAGAATATCAATTTCGCTACCTTTCTTTCCAATTACAAGACCGGGTCTTGCTGTGTTGATTGTAATTTCAACTTTATCACTCATTCGGCGAATATTAATGGCCGATGTGCCTTGGCAAGCTGGTTGCTTTAGCAGATAGCTACGAATTTTGTTGTCTTCGAGCAACAGCGTTCCGAATTCTTGCTTATTGGCATACCATTTTGATTTCCAACCTCGGTTAAGGCTTAGACGAAAACCAACCGGATTTGTCTTCTGACCCATTACATTCTCCTTATTGCGTGCTAACTACAACTGTAAAGTGACTTGTACGTTTAATAATCGGATGCCTTTGTCCACGGCTACGTGGCTTGGCTCTTTTAAGTCTTGGACCTTCATCAACACGCACTTCACGTACGGTGAGTTTTTCGCTACTTGCTTCTGATTGGCTCTCTGCGTTGGCGACAGCGCTATTCAAAGTCTTGATGAGAAGCTTCCCACCTTTCATTTGGCAATGCTCAAGCTGTAGTCTTGCTTGAGGTACTGGCATACCACGAATAAGGTCAGCGGCCAAACGTGCTTTACGTGGGCTGATTCTTAGGTATTTTGTTACTGCTTTATGTTCAGACATTATATAATCCTTACGCTGCTTTCTTCACAGGGTGACCTTTAAAGGTCCTTGTCGGAGAAAACTCTCCGAGGCGATGGCCAACCATATTTTCGGTAACGTATACCGTAATAAATTTGCGGCCATTATATACATCAATTGAGTGTCCAATCATTTCTGGTACTATCATCGAACGACGAGACCAGGTTTTGAATGTCTTTTTTTCTTTGCGGCTGTTAAGATCCACTACTTTTTTAATAAGATGGTGGTCAACAAATGGGCCTTTTTTTAACGATCTTGCCATGGTATTAGTCCCTACGGTCTTTAATAATGAATCGGCTAGTTGTTTTGCGCTTAGCACGTGTGCGTAAGCCCTTAGTTGCAATCGCCCAAGGTGTCTGTGGGATATAACCGTTATGCTTACCTTCACCACCACCGTGAGGGTGGTCGACCGGGTTCATAGCAGTACCGCGAACTGTAGGACGAATCCCCTGCCAGCGTTTTCTTCCAGCTTTACCTTCTACGCGAACGTTATGCTCAGCATTAGATACAACACCAAATGTTGCTCGGCACTCTTCGTTTACATTGCGCATTTCACCAGAAGGTAGCTTAATTGACGCAAAACCGTTGCTTCGGCCCATTAACTGAGCAGAAAGTCCGGCTGATCGCACCATTTTAGCGCCTTTGCCTGGGATAAGTTCGATGTTGTGGATAGTCGCACCAACTGGCATAAACTTGAGTCTTGTGCTGCAGCCTGTCGTAAAGATAGGGTGCGCATCAGATGCCATAACGATATCGCCTGCATTTAAGCCAACTGGGGCAATAATGTAGCGCTTTTCGCCATCGGCGTAGTTTAATAGAGCAATAAAAGCTGAGCGGTTTGGATCGTATTCGATAGAACCCACTCTTGCTTGGATATCTAGTTTGTCGCGTTTAAAGTCGATCAAACGATAGTGTTTCTTGTGGCCTCCGCCTTTATGACGGCAAGTGATATGACCGTTGTTATTACGGCCGCCAGTACGTGTCTTACGAGCTAAAAGCTTTTTTGTAGGCTTTACTGTAGCACGGCTACCTGGTAATCGTGTGAGCTGTGCGTTGTCTGACAGCACTAACCAGCGATTGCTCGGGGTATTTGGTCGAAATGTTTTAAGCATAGTTCTTTATTCCTTAAGCTTCATCAAGAGTGTTGCCAACTGCCAGTGTCACGATTGCCTTTTTTTGCAATGTGCTACGGCCTGCATTCATACGGCCACGACGGTTGTATTGTTTTGGCTTAACGTTGACTGTGTTTACTGCAACAACACTAATGTGTTTGTCTTGATAAATTTCTTCAAGTGCAGTAGCAATTTCATGTTTGTTGGCTCTAGGATCAACCAAAAATACATATTTTGGGTTTTCGCATCTTGCCAATGATTTATTGCTGCTGGCGTCTTTTAAGCCCTCGAGCATACTTGCTTTTTCTGTGATATAGCGACGCTTAATCACCTGATATGGATCGTTATGTTTCATCGTTGTTATCCTTTTACAAGCCAGTCTTGAAGCTCGCCAAAAGCCGCTTCAGTAATGACGATGTGATTTGCCAAAATGACGTCATAGCCGCTCAATGTTGAGACAAGCTTAAAACATGCATTAGGTATATTGCGCAGACTCTTTGCGAAGACTTCATGCTTGTCGCATGGAATCATGAAGCGGTGAACAAAATCATCAACTGTAACATCAACGAAGCTACCTTCGCCAAGAAAGAGTGTTTTGCCAGGAAGATTGCACTTATCCATAAAGTTTTGGAGTTCTTTAGTCTTCGGTGTTGTCATTTCTGAGCTGTCGAGAACATAAAACTGGTTAGCGTTGATCTTATCAGCAATTAAAGAGCGGATTGCCGCTTGTCTTTCTTTTTTGTTGATTCGTACGTGTTGGTCATACTTTGTTTTAGGGCCGAATGGGCGACCGCCACCTTTGTACTGAGTTGCAGCCAAGCTACCTTGACGAGCGTTACCAGTACCCTTTTGGGCGTGAGGCTTTTTCGTTGAGTGATTAACTTCAGAACGGCCTTTTGTATTGGCATTCCAACCACGAGCGTTAGCTCTTAAAGCTACGATGTAGTCTTTAATCATCTGTGTATTGGCAGATGCTGTAGTTAGTGTTTCACTTACAGCTACATTACCGATACTTTCACCTTTGAGGTTTACCTTTGGGAGGTTAACCTTTTTTTCCTGTTGTGCTTTACCTTGCGATGCCACGGCTTATCTTCCTAATTTGTATACTTTTTACTTTTGCGCTTTGTTTGCAGCTTTAAATTTCTTCACTGCATTCTTTAAAACGACAACAGCGTTTTTCGCGCCTGGAACCGCACCTTCAACGAGGATGAGGTTATTTTCTGTGTCTATTGCAACAATACGTAAGCTCTGAGTTGTAACTTGCTCATCACCCAAGTGGCTTGGTCTAGGACCGCCAGGTAAGCAGCGACCTGGAGTCGAGCGCATACCCGTAGAACCAGCATGTCTGTGGAACCCAGAACCGTGAGAGGCAGGGCCGCCAGCATAGTTGTATTTCTTGATTGTACCTTGGTAGCCTTTACCAATGGATCTGCCAGTTACGTCGAGAAACTTATCGCCTTCAAAGAGACTTACGCCTATTTTTTGGCCGATTTGAAAATCGTTCGCATTTGTCACTCGCGTCTCAAAGAGGAAGCGGCTCGGTTTTACACCAGCTTTTTGGAAGTGTCCAATAAGTGGCTTAGTAACGCGATTCGCAATCGTGCGAGGATCTTTTACAACTACTTCTTCGAAAGCTAGTTGTATTGCTTCGTAACCGTCTGTTGCTTCTGTTTTAATTTGGGTGACCACGTTTGGTTCTGCATGAATCACTGTGCATGTTACAACGTTACCGCTGTCATCAAACACCTGAGTCATACCACGCTTTCTGCCCATTAAACTTTTTTTAACAAAAGTTGTATTCATACTTGTCTTATTCATACTTGCAATCCCTTAAGATGCCTAAATAGATATACTGAAACGAAGAGGCTATCACGCCTGCAGTTTTTTCTACAATTACTTTCTTGCCAAATATTCACTTTTCGATGGAATGTTGACGGTTTCCCCCTGACAAAGCTGTCTGCGTCGTCGGTGAAATATGCGAACATCCGCCTCTTCGGCCAAACGAAGATACTGCTTTAGCTGATTAAAATGCAAGGTTTCTGGAACATATATTATTCCAGGCTCTTTTACGGCTCCCGTTACATAGAGAGACATCTGCCCTTTTGTGGGGATAATAAACACGCGCGAGGCCTTTAAACGCTCTTCTAAAACCAGTTTACTCAAATCTGCAACTTCCGAAAGCTCTAATTTTGCTAAAAGATCAGATACCTGCACACCACATGGTATTTCTACCACTTGTGGCTTGACAATGGCCCCGAGGCACGTTATCTGGATTGTTTTTTGTGATTGAGTGAGTCTTGTTTGTTTACTGGCATAAGAAATTGCCGCAAATGTAGAAAGTAAGAGAAGCATAAGCGTTACTGCCAGCTTCTCTTTAAAGCCTAAACATGCCTTTTGGGGCATGTTTAGGGCTATATTAATGCTCTTACGGATTAATTCTGTCATAAGCTTTAGCAATGAAGCTAGATGCGCCTGTACCAAAGAGTGCCGCAAGTTGGACAACTTTAAGGGTTGGGTTATTGGTGTTTTTAAGACCAATAGCCACAAGCTTTGTTGCATCTATTGCTAAACCGAGAGTTGTTCTGCGATTTATGTTTAAGATGCCACCAGTTTGGATAGCATGAACTGCAACACTTACGTTGTGAGCCGCATCTAATCCCCAGCCTGCAAATTCAAATGCAGGGGCTATTGATGCAGATGTCACAGTGCTGCCAATCTCTTTACTTACATTAGCAAAGAAGTCCTTAGATGTGTTTGCTGAGATAACAGCAAGACCTTCTAAGAAGTTCCAACCCACTAATATGCCTTTACCAAGCTGTGCTACATGGCTTGCAACAAGGAGGTTTGAGCGTAGGTGTGCAGGCTTACTAAGTTCCATATTAAGCTTATCTACTGTGCCAACAAGTACAACCGCACCTAGGCCACTATTTAAGCCATCGCAAGCTGCCGCTACGTTTAAAGCCCCTTCACTTACATTGTACTTAAAAAGACCCTTAGCCTTGATTGTTGATGACACCATGCCGGTTAGGCCTCTTAAGCCTCCTACATCTTTACACATGTCAGCAGTTATGCTAATGAGGTCGCTGGCGATAACAGCAACTTGTCTTACAACACCACCCACTACATATGCTGCCCTTGCACCCACTAGATAGGCGATGTTAGCCGCGCGTCTTGTTGCAACCGCTGCATCTTGAGCATACCCTTGGCATGCTCGTAAAATTTGATGAATATCCATTGTATCTTTTCCTACTTAGTTTATATTTTCTTATTTTGCAGGTGCTGCAAGAACTGATGCAATTCCTGTTAATCCTGAAATAACACCTAATGTGAGTGTTATATGCGGGTTTACTTGTGCACGACCTGCTACCATCTTAATAAAGAGTAGCGTTAAGCTTAGAGCTGATAGGCCATCAGATAAGTTCTTTACTCTGGCTTCTCTAATATTACGCACATCTTGAATTACAAGCCCAGCAATACCTGCTAAGAACGCGTTGGTAACCCATTTTGAGCCTGTTACGCCTTTTGCAAAAACCTCGCCCGCTTTGCCACCAATCTGACTTGCTGTCTTGATAAACGAATCAGCGTTTACAAGTTTTTTCTCTAACGCAAATTGGAATGTAGACATGGCACGACCTGCCCCAAGAGCCGCTTGTGTGCAGAAACTTACAACTGCGCCATTTGAAATATCGCGAGTTAGTGACGGATTATCCTTGTCACTTACGTTTACAATGTAGCGAATTGATTTCATTACATCTACTGCGTCAATTACAGCAATTGTAGCGTCAAGAACAGGCTTGGCTGCTGCTGAAATTTTTTTATCTAGGCTAATAAGATTAAGAAAGTCAACCGCTGAGCGAAACGATAATTCCATAGTGTATACGCTACGAACTACGCGGCCAGCTAAAGTAACGACATCTTTTACTACATCTTTGACCGAAATGGCATGGTGCCTTACGCGATCAAATACTAGGTTTGGGAGTGCAGGAGCGCTCATATATAAACCACCTTTTGATTTTTTTTATTGTTTTATCTTAACTAGTTGAGGTTGTCCACCATGCATGTTACTCCCTTAAGCCGTTTTCTGGCAAGTAACACAAAATTTTCAAAATAAACCTTTCCTTGCCCTTGCCCTTGCCCTTGCCTTTGCCCTTGCCTTTGCCTTTGCCTTTGCCTTTGCCTTTGCCTTTGCCTTT
>JAJFUY010000231.1 GCA_021372185.1 Chlamydiales bacterium
TCTTCCGATCTATAAGGAGTGCTATAAGCTATTTGTAAGTTTTGCCAATGAATTGCAATTGCGACTAGATAAATTCCTGGAATTCCCATTTCATAAAATGATGGACGAACCTCTTGCAGATATTGCCTATCAGCTTTCAAAGGAAAAACAGATTATGCAGCCTGCCCCTATTGACCAGATCTCAAGCGAGACAGTAGCGATTGGCCAATATAGACTGTTTAAGCCTAAACTGGATTCACTTAGCCAATTTATGACTTCATTCAAAAAGCGTCTAGAAGAGCTCTATTTCTTTGAAACGAAAAAACATCTACTGACATCGTCTGACACACTATTTAAGAGGCGTCTCGTCCATAATTTATTTTCAGTCCTCTAGAAAAAATTTTCCGATCTTATTCTTATTCTGCCTTTTCTTATTCTAGTTAAAAAACAGAATAAGAATAAGATCAAGATTGAGAATAAGAACTCCTTAAGTTGATGGCTTTGGTTGGTGAATGACGCACTCTACCCCCTCTTTTACTTTTTCGGTGGGGTTGGTGATGATGCGATCGCCTGGGGTGAGGCCTGAGATGATTTGCATGGTTTTGCCGTAGTCTAGGCCTATTGCTACTTCTTTTAGGTGGGCTTTGTTTTGGTCGTCTAGGATGGCTATTTTGGGGTAGCCTTGGCGGATGATTACTGCTGGGGTGGGCACTATGTAGTAGTCTTGGCTTGGGGAAAGAGAGAAGGTTACATCTGCGTATAGGCCGGCAGTCAATATGTTATCTTTGTTGTTGATGTGAAGTTCAGCAAGCATGGTGTGGCTGATTGGGTCTAGGGCTTTTGCATAGCGGCTTACTACGCTTGTAAATTTTTGGCCTTCAAATTCACGGATGGTGGTGGTGGCTTCTATTCCTTCAGAAATTGACCTGTAATAATACTGGGGAACTTGCACAAACACACGCAAAACGTCTGTTGCGGCAATCTTAAATAGCTCTGTAGTTCCTGTTGTTATCAATGTGCCGATATTCACTCTACGCTCTGTGATGATGCCATCAAAAGGTGCTATGATGTTTTGAAAGCCTTTTAAATCTCGTATGCGCTTCATATTAGCCTCTTGCGCTATCACCTGCTCTTGGCTCGATAAATAGGCTGCAATAAACTGGTCGTACTCAATTTTAGAGATGGCTCTAGCATCAGCGCTAAAGAGGCTTTTAGCGCGATCGGCGTTATTTTTGGCTAATTCATTTTGCACTTTGGCATTTTCGTAGGCAGATTGAGCTTCAGCATACTGCTGGTCAACTTCTGGGGTTTCTATAACTGCAAGCACTTGGCCCGTCTTTACTACATCGCCAATATCTACGTTATAGTTTGCTAAATACCCTGTCGTTCTTGCCAAAACCGGTGTTACATGTAGCGCTTGAGTAACACTTGGGAGCATTAATAGGTTGGCCGTATCATCTGGTTTAGCAACTTGTATAGTCACTTCTACCGGCGGCACCTTGTCGGCTAGGTTATCAACTTTTCTTGTCTGAAATATCCTTGGGACAAAGCCAAATAAAAAAAGCGCTAATAGTACACTCACAAGGCCAATAGTAAGATGTGTTGATTTACGGTCAGTCATGGGCATCAATCTCTTCTTCTGTTGCTATATAGGGGTTTGCTTTTTTACGTAGCAGCGTAAAAATTACCGGCACAAAAAATAGTGTGGTGATAGTTGCAATCAAAAGACCACCAATTACAGCGCGGCCAAGGGGTACGTTTTGTTCAGAGCCTTCTCCCAGGCCAATTGCCATAGGGATCATACCCACAATCATAGCAAGCGCCGTCATCAAAATAGGTCTCAGGCGCGTAGCTGCCGCTTCTGCCATAGCCTGAAGTGGGTCACTATCATGTTTTAAATAACGATTGGCAAAGGTTACAAGCAAAATACTATTAGCACTAGCTACTCCCACGCTCATAATAGCTCCCATAAGCGATGGCACGCTAAAGGTGGTGTGCGTAATGTAGAGCATCCAAATAATACCTGAGATCACGCCAGGAAGCGCCATAATCACAATGAACGGGTCTAGCCATGACTGAAAGTTTACCACCATGAGACAGTAGACTAAGATAATAGCAAAGATAAAGCCCATTGCAAGGCGTGTAAATGCGGTTTGCATACTGAGCACTAGGCCCTGTATTTCTATACTATTACCAGGGGTAAGCTTGCCCTTTAGCTCATCTACAATAGCTTGTATGTCACGAGCTACTGCACCCAAGTCTCTTCCCTGCACGTTGGCAAAGACATCAAATACAGGTTGAATGTTGACGTGGTTTACAACACCTGGGCCCACCCTATGCTGCACAGTTACTAAATCACCCAAAAGCTGCGATTGGGTAGTTTTGGGGCTTGCAACAGGTGTTAAAAGTAGCTCTTGGATAGTGTTGGTGCGGTATTTTGGCTGCTGGACAGATATTTGGTACGGTATACCCATTTTTCTATCGAGCCAAAAGTTTGGGGCCACTGCCGAACTTGTACCATACGTACCTAGTATATCACTTGATAAATCACTTTGCGTTAAACCAACAGCAGCTAATCTCATACGATCTGATGTTATATAAAGCTCTGGGGCATCTAGTACTTGGTGAAGGTGCACGTCAACGGCGCCTGGAACGCGCGATACCCTCTCCACTAGCTCCCTTGCCACTTTTAAGTTGGTCTCTTTATCATACCCCATCACGCGTATGTCAATGGGTGATGGAAGGCCAAAGTTCAGGATTTGGTTTACCATGTCAGCTGGCTGAAAGTAAAACATAAGCGTAGGAAACTTTGACGGCAGCGTATGCCGGAGCATTTCTATATATTTAGCCGTTGAGTGCGTACGCTTATGAGAGAGCGACACTAAAATCTCTCCATCATACACCCCAATCGTTGCTAAATCTCCAAAGGCTAGGTTATATGATGATGCAGGTATACCGATATTATCGATAATCTGGCTAATCTCATTTTTGGGGATAATCTTTTTTATTTCGTCTTCGACAGCGCCAAAATATTCTTCCGTTACTTCAAGCCTTGTGCCACTTGGAGCTCTTACGTGGAGCCGGAACTGCCCGGCATCAACTTGCGGGAAAAAATCTTCACCAACAGAAGGCAAGATAAGTGCCGCACTGCCAAAAACAAGTACAAATAATAAAATGGTTGTGCCACGGTTATGTAACGACCAAGTAAGAGCGCGATGATAGCGGTCTTTAAACGCATTAAAACCCTTCTCAAACTTCTCATTATACTGTTCATGCTTTGTAGGAGGTGTTAGGTAGTTAAGCATAACAGGAATAAGTGTTCGAGACAGTATGTAGGAGCCAAAAATAGCGTACACCACAGCTTTTGCAAAAGGCACAAATAGAAATTTTGCCGGCCCCTCAAGGAGTGACACTGGCAAGAACACAATACATATAGCAAGGGTTGATACAAACGCCGGAATAGTCACCTGGGATGATCCATCAAGAACCGCCTGAGTAAGGGGTTTACCCAGGTCCATATTACGGTGGATATTTTCTACTGCCACTGTAGCATCATCTACCAAAATACCAATGGCTAGCGCCAGGCCCCCAAGCGTCATAATATTCAGCGTATCACCTGTTAGGCTTAACAAAATAATAGAAAGGAGTATTGATAAGGGAATTGAGAGCCACACCGTAATTGTGCTTCTCCAGCTACCTAAAAAGAGCAAAATCATAATGCCCGTTAAGAGCGCAGCAAGCGCGCCTTCTTTGATCACACTTTCTATAGCCGCATTTACAAATATCGACTGGTCAAAAAGAAGGTTAATGTTCATGCCTGGTGGTGCGGCAGCTTTTATCGTTTTCAGCAGTTCTTTTACACTCTCAATAATATCAAGAGTGGAAGCCGCACCATTCTTTAAGATAACAAGTAACACCGCATGCAGGCCATCTTCTCGCACGATATTGGATTGTGGGGCATAACCATCATGAGCAAAGGCTACATCGCGCACATACACCATTTTGCCATCAACCTCTTTGACAGGAAAGTCATTCATCGAGGCAATAAGATCAGGCGTGTTGTTCATGTTTAAGCGATAATCAAAAGGGCCAATTTTGGCATCGCCCGTAGGTGCTGTGATGTTTTGCCGTGAAAAGGCAGTACCCACATCACGCGAGGATAGGCCACGAGCCTGAAGCTGGCTTGTATTTACGTCTACCATCACCTGCCGGGATTTACCGCCATAAGGCGCTGGAAGCGTAGTTCCTTGAATAGTAGAAATAAACTGACGGATGCGGTAGACGCCATAATCATACAGCTCTTGCTCACTTAACACCTGGCTTGAAAGTGCCATCTGAATAAGCGGCACGGTATTTGCGTTATAGCGCAAAATTGTAGGCGGCTGCACCCCTGTTGGCATAAGCTTTAAAATAGACTGGCAGCTTGCTGACGTTTGAGCAACAGCAGCCTCTATCTCAACACTCGGATGAAAAAAGAGCCTCACAATACCCACACCATCAAGTGTCTGAGATTCTATCCGCTCAATATCATTTACGTTATTAGATAATGTATACTCACAATAGGTGGTAATGCGTTGAGAAAACTCTTCAGCTGGCATACCCTGAAAGGTCCAGATAACGCTGACAACGGGAATATTAATAAATGGAAAAATGTCCTTGGAGGTGCGCACAACAAACCATGAACCCACAAGCAATATGAGCATGGCAAAGACAACAAATGTATAGGGACGCTTGAGCGCAAGTCTAACAATCCACATCGGAGCATCTCATCATAAAGTGCTCCGTATAGGTAATAAAACGATTGGTGTCAACAAATCTTCCCTTGCCCGTGCCCTTGCCCTTGCCCGATTTTGTTTTTGTTTTAGTTTTTGCTTTCTAATACAAATACCAAAACCAATACAAAATCGGGCAAGGGCAAGGGCACGGGCAAGGGAATCTATCCCTTAAACCTATTTTTTTATCTGATTCCAAAACTTAATACCAGTATTCAAAAGATGCATCGCATCTTGTGTGGCATTAGACTTCTTCACAGTGTTTACTGCATCAAGAATGTTTTTTGCATAGCCACACCATGATGAGGATTGGCAGCTTTTGCCATTTAAAAACATTGACGCACCTGTGCCTACAAGACCTGCTATTGTAGTGCCAACAACAACACCTTTGACAAAGTCTTTGTTGTCTAAGCTTGGAAAATCCGCGATATGTTCTTGCACTGTATCAATCATATCGGTTGCACTTACGTTATTCATCATCGATTTTACTTTGTCGCCATACTCTTCAAGAGTGTCAACAATTGTATTTCTCTTCTTCTTGTTACAGCAAAGAAGTGATACCGCTACGCACGCAAGAACGCCACCAATAACAGCACCAGCTACTACTTTTTGATTCGTTTCCATATAGCTATTTCCTTGTTTGTAAGTTATCCCAAATTTTGACGCCCGCAAGTGCAAGTTGCACGTAGGGTTCTATCGCACTTTTTTTTTCTGAATTTATGTTGCATTGACATGCGCTACATCCGCACTGGCAACGAGTGTTTGCCTTAAAAGCAGCAGTTTTAAGTTCAAGCCCCTCACCTACATTTGATAAAGCATTAAAAAGTGGATCAAGTCGTTCCATCTTTGTATTGCTATTACCAAGAATATCGGTGATCTTGCCTAAAGCCTTACTGGCTTTATACAAAAAGAAGCCTACACAAATAGTCACAGCCAAAGCCGATATGGCCATTACCATATATGAAATTTCTATCGGAGTCATATATACCCTCATTAATAAATTAATCACCCTAATCTTTATAATATTAATTAATTAAATAAAGCAAAGTTTTTTTACAATTGAACCGTTTTTCGTTATCAACTTAATTATCATTTAATCTATTAATTAGTAGATTGTTATGTCAAGTGTAGTAAAAACTGATATGGGTAAATTTAGCAACAGTAAAAGGGTGTTTTATTCTTTTTTTAAAGCATGACAGAGAAAACAGAATAAGACCAAGATCAAGAGCCTTTTGCAAAACTCGGGCCCTCGGAAAAAACAATGATTTTAAGCCAGTTTGCCCGTCGCTTTAGCGACCGTAGCCAGCCCCCGAGCACCATGCTCTAGTCGAGTAGGGCGAGGGGGCTGGGGGCAAAATGGCTTAAAAGGGCGTTTTTGCCGAGTGCCCGAATTTTGCAAGAGGCTCTCAAGAATAAGACTAAGAAATTTGGTTTAAACGAGCTTGCCTTCGTGGATGGTGAGGGTGTTTGAGCCGGGCTGTAGGGAGGCATGGGATGATAAGAAAAGTTGGCCGAGGGTGCCTAGCTCTTTGAAGAGAAGCTTTTTGCGGGTGGAGTCTAGGGCGCTGCCAAAGTCGTCTACTATCATGAGGGGGCGAGATCTTGTTTCGCGCTCGAGGTAGTGCCACTCGGCAAGGCGAAGGGCGCAGGCTATCAGGGCACTTTGGCCCACGCTTGCAAACTCGCGGGCGGGTTTATCCCCTATCACTATTTGTAGGTCGTCTCTATGCGGCCCAACTATGGTTACGCCTAAGTGTACTTCTTGTGAGCGTTTTTTATCAAACTCTTGCATGAAGCACTTTCTCATCTCTTCTAGGTCATCAACAGTTTTAATAGATGACATGTACTGCAGTGTTAAGGTAAGGGATGAAAAGGCTTTAAAATACTCGGCGGCTTTTTCAGCTACAAAGGCTACTGCTTTTTTTCGCTGTATGCTTATGTAGGCACTTGACCTTGAGAGTTCTTCTTCCCAGCATGATATGGAGCCTATTTGCTTTTGCTTAAGAAGCACGTTTCTTTGCTTGAGAGCTCGCATAAAACGGCTGAGGTGATGCACAAAGACAGGGTCTATTTGGGCTATCATCAAATCTAGGTATCGGCGCCTGAGTGACGGCGAGCCTTTTACAACCGCTACATCATCAGGAGTGCTGGCAACACCTGGCATAAGGCCTAAAAGTACTGTAGGGGTCTCACAGGGGGCGCCATTTAAAAACACGCGGCGCTTTTCGCCATCATAGCTAATGCCTACGTTATGATCAACGCCTGCTTTTTCAAAGCTTGCTTCTACAAAAAAGCCCTTGTGGGTATGTCTGATGAGGTCTTTTAGATGCTGGGAGCGAAATGAGCTTGCTGTCATGCACAAAAAAAGGGCCTCTAAAAGGCTTGTCTTTCCTTGCGCATTGTCGCCAACTACTTCGTTTATACCATCGACAAAAGAGACAGAAATCTCGTCAAAATTACGAAAATTTCTAGCGTAGAGCTGCTTTAAAAACATCGCCAGGCTATTCTTCTGTTAAGCGAAGAGGCATTAACACAAAAAGCGGGTTAGGAAGCTCTTTATGTGTGGCATCAAGTGTGCCGTCTACAATAATACCTGGGTTATAGGCATCTGTAAAGCCAAGTGACACCGTCTCACTTTTGCTATGGCGCAATATATCGATAAAATACTGCGGGTTAAAGGCAATATCAAAGCGCTGCCCACTGTAGTTTACAGGCATACTCACCTTACCCTCACCTACATCCATGGTATTGGCATTGACATGCATTTCACCATTAGTCAGTGTAAAGCGGGCTGAATGGTTCTCTTCTGTTGTAAAAAGCGATACCTGACGAAGAAGGCGTGACAGCTCTTCTCTATGAAGTGACACTACACAGTTTGACTGAGTTGGGATAACGCGTTCAACATCAGGATAATCACCTGATAATAGCTTACTTACGATAAGTGAGTCGTTAGCCTCTACGGCAATTTTATCAGCGAGTATACTTAAGAATGCGGGCTCTGAATCTTCTGTCAGTGCCTTTAGGATTTCATCCACTGCCTTTAGCGGGATAATGCACTCGAAAGTAATTTGAGGGTCGATATTGATAGCAATAGTAGTGCGAGCAAGGCGCTTACCATCTGTTCCTACAAACACAGCTTGGCCATTGGTTATGTGGCAAAACACGCCCGTAAGTACGTAGCGGTTATCTTCTTTTGATACTGCAAACGATGTGCGATAAAGCGCATCTTTTAGCTCACCTTGCGTAAACTGCACGCGAGTAGCACCACTTAAATCAGGCAAGCCCGGAAAGTCGTTTCTAGATAGCCCGTGGATGCGAAAGTTTGACGCATCAGCCACAACGGTTGTGATGTCTTTATTGTTGGTGGTAATTTCTACGTTAGCAGATGATAACTCACGTACAAGCTGCGCAAAACGGCGTGCTGGCAGTGTTGTGCTACCTGGCTCAATAACTTTGGCACTTCCTGTAACTTTTACGCCAACCGTTAAGTCAGTGGCAGTAAGCACAAGGCGTGAATCTTGTACTTCTAATAGGATATTAGACAGGATAGGAATTGGTGTTTTTGGTGCGACAATGTTTTGTACGCGGTTTACAAGCTCTAAGAGCTCCTGACGAGAAATGATAAACTTCATGTGACCCCATAAAATCAATAAGATACGATTTTGTGCAATTTTGAGAAAGATGATATACTTCTAAACATGAAAGACTCAACTGAAATCAAAGAACTGGTGTCAAACCGCAAAGCGGGATTCCAGTACGAAATACTTGAAACCTTCGAAATGGGCATTGTTCTCGTAGGAACTGAGATAAAATCTCTACGCGATCATGGTGGAAGCCTCCAAGAGGCCTATGTTACCATTGATAACAATGAGTTATGGCTTGTAAATGCAACCATAGCCCCTTATAAGTTTGGGGGTCTCTACAACCACGAAGATAAACGTAAACGGAAGCTGCTTGCCCACAAGCGCGAGATTACCAATCTCAACCGCGCCATCCAAGAAAAGGGCCTCACATGTATCCCCTTGTCTATCTATCTCAAAAAAGGCCGTGCTAAAGTAAAAATTGCTCTTGCAAAAGGCAAAAAACTGCACGACAAACGCGATACAATTAAAGAACGCGATGATAATCGAGATATCCAAAGAGCTTTGAAGCAATAGGAAAACAATAAATTTTCGCCTTCAGGATATATTATAAACCCTATTTTTTGACTTTTTCCAAAATTGATTTTTGAATTTGTCGACAAAAATAGGGTTTTTTTTTAGTATTTCGACCGCCACCTTACCGCAATTTAATTGAAGAGGATATAATGGAACGAAACGGATGGTTTTTTCGAATTTTTTTTCTCACATTTGCTTGTATCACGTCTTTTGCCCTACTTCTAGCTTCTTCTAGCGAAGCAATAGCTACTCTCTTTGTAAAAAGCCTATTTTTAGGAACTACGGCTTTTTGCTGTATGTATGCTGTAGAATACATTCTTAAAAAAATCTCTATTCGCGCATTTAACACAGCCCTTTTAGGTCTTTTTATTGGGTCTCTTATAGGTCTTGTAGTAGCCTCTAGCCTACGTATTGTTCTTGGTTTTATAGATGCTACTGAGACAACACAAAACATCACTACTCTCTATAGCTTTTTAGCAAGTGTCTACATTGGTATTACGCTTACAAGCTCATCACAAGAAGACTGGTGGCTAAGCATTCCTTTTGTAAGGCTTGCCCCTGCTGCTCAAACAAAGAAAAAAGAACTTGTGCTAGATCTTACAGCTATAGAAGATACACGCCTGATAGAGCTAGCACGCTCTGGGCTTTTAGATCATCAACTCGTTGTTCCAACATTCATAGTAAAAGAAATCCAAAAGTCAACTGACAGCCAAGAAGAGGCAGTTCGTCTAAGAGGCAGAAAGTGCCAAGAGCACCTAAAGCGCTTAGAAACTATGCCACAGCTTGATCTTCAGATAAAAGAATTTCACTTTGCCGAATCTGATGAGCTTAATGTAAAGCTCGTACGTGCTGCCAAACTTATGCAAGCCTACATCTTATCATCTGTTGAACCATCACAGCTACATACCGAAGAAGACATCCCCACAACTATTAGCCTTGATACCATAGCTACAGCTCTAAAACCTGGAGCTCAGCGTGGCGAAATTTTGACTATCAAAATTCAACGCCTCGGCAAAGAGCCAAAGCAAGGTGTTGGCTATTTAGATGATGGCACTATGGTTGTTGTAAATGGAGGCGGTGAGTTTTTAAGCCAGACAATACGCACACAAGTGCTTTCCCAAAAATACTCATCTTCTGGCAAAATCATCTTTTGTAACGCTCTTACGCAAGATGAAAAAGGCAACCTACGCCCGGCCACCATACCAGAAGGCTCGCCCTATCATCTTACGTACCAATAGATAAAAGGTACTACTTATGATCAAAGGTCTTGGCATTGACATTATTGAAATTGAACGTATAGCCAGGGCCTTAGATCGCCAAAAGCAGTTTATTGACCGGCTCTTCACTCGTAATGAACAAATCTCCCCAGATGCTGGTAATGAGCTGTTTATTGCCACATACTATGCGGGGCGTTTTGCTGCAAAAGAAGCGGTAGTAAAGGCTCTTGGAACTGGCTTTAGAGGCATTACCTGGCATGACATACAAGTGCTTAAAGACTCGCTCGGCAAACCCTATGTAACGCTATCACCTGAAGTTGCCAAGCGCTTTAACCACCCGCAGCTTCTTATTACCATCAGCCACTCAAAATCTACAGCGTGCGCCTGCGCGATTTGGCAAGTATGATGTATACCCAATTAGCAAAAGACCTCCAAAAGCTAAAAGATGATGGCCTCTATAAACATGAGCGCGTAATCACCTCGCCTCAAAGCGCCGTTATCAAGCTGGCAGATGGCCGAGATGTGATTAACCTATGTGCCAACAACTACCTAGGCTTATCAAACAACCAAGAGCTTATACAAGTAGCCCAAGAGGCTCTTGTCACTCATGGCTTTGGTATGTCGTCAGTGCGGTTTATATGCGGCACGCAAGATGTGCATAAAGAGCTAGAAGATCGCTTAAGCACCTTTCTTGGCACAGAAGACACTATCTTGTATTCATCCTGCTTTGACGCAAATGGTGGCCTATTTGAAACGATTTTGGGTGAAGAAGACGCGGTTATTAGCGATGCCCTCAACCACGCAAGCATCATCGATGGCATACGCCTTTGTAAAGCCAAACGCTATCGCTATAACAATAATGACATGCAAGATCTAGAAGCTAGGCTTATTGAAGCCTCAGGTGCTCGCTATAAGCTTATAGCCACAGACGGCGTATTTTCTATGGATGGCATCATGGCAAACCTGCCTGCCATTTGCAAGCTTGCCGACAAATACCATGCGCAAATTATGGTTGATGACTCACACGCTACAGGCTTTATTGGAGCGCGCGGCCGTGGCACCCCAGAAGCCTGCGGCGTCATGGAACGCATAGACATACTCACAGGCACGCTCGGTAAAGCCCTAGGCGGTGCATCAGGTGGTTACACCTCTGGCAAAAAGGTGCTCATAGAATGGCTAAGACAGCGCTCACGCCCCTATCTATTTTCTAATGCCTTGGCGCCCGTCATTGCCACAACAAGCCTAAGAGTGCTTGATATAGTAGAAAAAAGTGATCATTTAAGACAAAAGCTCCAAGAAAATAGCACCTACTTCAGAGCTGGCCTGCAAAAACTAGGCTACACGCTCATCCCAGGCTCTCACCCCATCATCCCCGTAATGATCTTTGATGCCAAAAAAGCCCAGGACATGGCCGTAAAGCTACTGGAAGAGGGTGTGTATGTCACAAGCTTCTCCTATCCAGTAGTGCCCCACAATCAGGCCCGTATCCGTACTCAGATGTCTGCAGGGCATGATAAAGAGCATTTGGATCAAGCCCTCGCTGCCTTCGAAAAAGTAAGAATTAACCACTGAGAAAAAATACAAAAAAAACATTTTTCACCGCAGAGAAAATACAGAGAGCGCAGAGTGAAAAAATTCGATTGTTCTTTTTTTGTTTTTCCTCTGCGCTCTCTGTTTTTTCTCTGCGGTGAAAAATGCATTTGTATTTGTATTAAAAAAATCACACACCTATTGCCTCATAAACGTATTTAGCGTACATATAAACCATGAAGGCAATAGGCAAACTACACCCCAAAAAAGGTCTCTGGCTCTACGATGCTCCCATGCCAACCATGGGGCCAAACGACCTGCTTATACAAGTACAGCAAACCTCTCTTTGCGGAACAGACCTACACATCTACAACTGGGATGAATGGGCCGCAAAAACTGTGCCTGTTCCCCTCACTACCGGACATGAATTTTTTGGCATAGTGGCAGACGTTGGGGCAAACACCACTGGCTTCAACATAGGTGATCGCGTAACGGCTGAAGGCCATATCATCTGCGGCCACTGCCATAACTGTAGAAGTGGAGCCTATCACCTCTGCTCGCACACCAAAGGCATTGGGGTAACAATACCGGGCTGCTTTGCTGAATATGTTGTAGTCCCCGCTTTTAATGCTATTACTTTGCCAAGCTTCATATCAGATGACGTAGCCACCGTTCTAGACCCCTTTGGCAATGCTGTGCATACGGCTCTTTCATTCAATTTGGTTGGAGAGGATGTTCTTATCACAGGAGCTGGTGCTATAGGCATTATGGCCATGATGATTGCCAAAAAAGTAGGTGCTCGCAACATCGTTATTACCGACATCCATGATGAGCGCCTAGAGATGGCCCAAAAGATGGGAGCCACCGTCACAGCAAACACCGCCAAGCACTCCCTCAATGATGTTATGCAAGAGTTATCTATTGCTGATGGCTTCACAGTAGGGTTTGAGATGTCAGGCTCACAAAAGGCCCTAGATGAAATGATTGATGTACTTTCCTGCGGTGCCAAGCTTGCCCTGTTAGGCATACTGCCACAAAAAACCGTTGTAGATGGCCCCAAGATAGTCTTTAAAAGCCTAGAGCTCTTAGGCATCTATGGCCGAGAAATGTTTGGCACCTGGCAAAAAGCCTTCAGCCTCATACAAGAAGGCGTAGACATCTCCCCTCTCATCACTCATAAATATACAGCCGACAACTTCGAACAAGCCTTCACCACCATGCTTCACGCCCATTGCGGCAAAATCATCCTCACCTGGCCTTAACTTGAGCTCTGAATGAGGTTGGCTTTTTGTTGTTCGAGGAATGTGATTTGGCGGTTTAGTTGATCTATTTGGGTTTGGATTTGCTGTTTTTTGAATGCGACGTTTGCGTCATCTGATGAACCTTGAACAGCATTGAGGTCTCGCACAAGAAGGTCTTTTTGTGTCTGAAGCTGGGCTATTTGTTGAGTAAAGTTATCAATTTGCACTTGTACATATGCTGGAGGGGCATCGGCAAGAGCCACAGAAGTTGAACCTAGAACTAAGCATACAGAAAGAAGGTAATGGCGCATAAAACACCCCTTATGTTGTTTTTCTGCACCATAACCGACTTCTATTTAAAGGTGTATGACATTATTCGATAATGTCATCTACTTCAACAGATATTTAGCGCGTTGTTTTGTACCGGGATTTGCTTCTTCGGCTTCTTGGGCTATAATACGCGCACTGAGTTTTTGTACTTTATGTTCAACAGGTTTCACTTCTTCAATTGTTTGAGGAGCATCTTCTCGCACATCAATGATGAATGAGTGTACGAGTTCTGGTGCAACTTTTGTACCAACGTCTTCATCATCAATTACGATTTCTTCGCCAGAAGATAGACTCTCGAAGTCAAATATATCATCCAAAACACCAGGCGTTGCAGTATCTGTAACTGGAACTGTTGGATCTACCGATGTTATAGAATTTGCGCCTTCGATTCTTTGTTGAGGAGGAGTAGCAGGAGCTTTATCTTCTTCTACTTCTGGCAAAGGAGGTGTTGCTTCGCGAACGTTAACTAGCTCTTCAACAGATGAGCTTTCTTCTTCTTCATCTGATTGCTCAGGTGACACTTCTTTATTATCTAATATTACGTGATCTAATTCTTCATGGCTAACTAGGCAAATATGATCAATTAACTCATTTATTTTTGCGATACCAGCAGCTACCAAAGCTTTGTTCGGCTCTAAATCGGCGGCATCTTGGATATTTCTTCTAAATTCAGGTGAAGGGATAATATGCTGATTTACAAAATAAAGACTTGGGAAAATTCTAGCTACTATTTTATTTACAAAAGATTCAAGATGAAGCGTTCTGACAATTCTTTCGCCCCAGCTACGTTTTACAACTTCACCTTCTTTAGTAATATAGTGCGTTGCTCTATTGAATGTGCTCAAATCTTTAAAGTTTACTTTGGTCATAATCAAATCCTTTGATTTGTAATTAAATTAAAAAATAAAAAATTTTATCTAGCTTAGGCCTAAAATAATAAACCTAGTTGATAATAGATTCAACTTATTAATTCGGAAAATCCATAAAGTCACCAAAATCCATAGTCTCCATTAGGAAAGGCGGCGGCATAATTAAAAGGTGTCCTGGCACAATCATTTGCGAACCATCTAGCATCCTTGAAACAGAAGTATTTAACTCTAAAAAGACATTTGCGATGCGTGAATCTTGATCTGGCTCATCTTCAATTTCTTGAACCCTTTTTAAACATTCTTCTACTGACTGGATTATCATTTGTAACTTTACACTTTTTGTCTCTCTGCTCGCACTTAAAGAGTTTGGGTCAGATTGTTCATTAGAATCTACATCTTCATCACTAGTTGGACTCTTCTTTTTTGGCTTACTGGCTAAAGCCCCATAACAATCAGAACTTTTGCCCCAAAAAGACAAGTTAAAGGTTTTTCGTAACAGGCCAGAACAAAATATTTTATAATCAGAAGAAATTTGTGAAGAATTTGTAACAACACCAAGATCGCATGTGATATATTTTAAAGTGATGTCCTGAATTTTTAATGCGATATTTATAAATGATTTATTACGATGACTAGAATAATTTGCATCAAGTGAAAAATACATAATTGCAGTTAACTTATCACCCAAAAGTTCAACTTTTGCATCTTTAGATTTTTTATACTTCCATTTTTTAAATTTAGTTGTTTCATCACCTTCATTTAGGGTTTCAAACAACTGTAAAGAGACATTCTCATCTGTAAGGCCATCACTAAAATGGTCTTCTAATGCTAAGGTATTGATTTTGACCTCAAGCCTATAGACGGCTTGATAGACAATACAAGGAACAGCAATCTCAGACCAAACTTTATTATGTTTTCTATAAATTTTTATATCTTGAACAATTTGATTACTGGCAATTAGATGTGAATCACCATTCGTATCAACAACAGTAAGTTGATACGGATTTGGCACATAGCCTGAAATGGACATATTTTTACCTTATATTACCAGGGAGAAAACGGGATAAGTACACCAAGACATACGTTCCAAGTTGCTTTTGGGCAGTAACGGGCCGATAGTCGCTTTGAAGCTTCAAAATACAAGGAACCGTAGCCTATCTTCTTTAAGCTATAGCTCACGCCAGCTTCTGTATATCTATACCCAATACGTGACCAGCTATGAAAGTCTGATACATGATGGAGGCGTGTGTGAGAAAGGCCCTTAGCGGCGCGGCAAAAGAGACCCATATGGTGTTTTTCGTGTAAAACTCGCTGCAGGTGCACCTCACACCCAAGCCAGGGCGAGCCACTAGACGCAAGGCCTGAATTAACTAGTCCCCAAGCCTTCCAATAGCTTCCATCATCAATAGCAAACTGACGGCCAAAGCTTATGCGCGCTTCTGTCTGAAATACTCCAGACTGTGAAGAGGAAAGGTCTGCTACTCGAGTAGGTGTTGACATAGCCATTACAAGCCCAGCTGTAAGCGTGATTGGGTCGCCTGTAAGGTCATTTAAGAGTTTGTATCGGCTTTGAGCTTTGAAGGCATCAAATCCGTATGATTTTTTTTGTGTTTCTGCAAGATCAAACTCTAGCTCTAGTGACATGTTCACCATGGGCATAAATTCAAGAGCTCCAATCGTTTTGTTGCTATGCAGCTTATGGTGTTTTGCCCCGTGGGCAGTGTCTACGCTTGATGATTGAGTACGTGACTGATCAAGTGTTGCCTCAAACTCTAGCCAGTTACCAAGCCATGGTTCATTTTGTAAGGAATATAACCCATGAGTTACTAATAGCAGAGCAAGTGTTAGCGCCTTTTTCATTAATCTAGTCCGCTTGCAGATAAGTAGCGTTCTGCCTCTAAAGCTGCCATACAGCCAGTTCCGGCAGCAGATATTGCCTGTCTATACACATGGTCTTGAACATCACCTGCAGCATATACGCCCTCAACACTTGTTTGGGTAGTGCCAGGAACCACTTTAATATAGCCATTTTCGTGCAGCTCTACTTGGCCACCTAAAAAGCCAGTATTTGGCACGTGGCCAACAGCAAAAAACAAGCCGCCTGCAGCGTACTTTTGCACCTGGTTTGTCTTAAGATTTCTTACAGTTACAGAACTCACCACATTTTCGCCTTCGACAGCCTCTACAACGCTATCCCAGAGCATTTCAATCTTTGGATGCTTGATAGTGCGCTCGGCCATAATTTTGGAGGCTCGTAGTTCATCGCGTCTATGCACAAGGTATACCTTAGAGGCATATTTTGTAAGAAACATAGCTTCTTCACACGCTGCATCCCCACCACCAATAACAAACAGGTCTTTGTTACGAAAAATTGGAATTGCCCCATCACATACAGCACAGGCCGATACGCCTTTTTGCCAAAACTCATTGTCACGCGTGCCTGGAATATCTAAACGCTTTGCAGTAGCGCCTGTGGCAATTATAATAGTATCTGCCAAAAATTTACTTTGATTGCCTTTTACAACAAAAGGATGAACAGATAAATCTACGCTTACAACATCTTCTGTAAGGCAATTTGTGCCAAAACGAATGGCCTGCTTTTTAAAGAGGTCCATCATATCAGGCCCGCTAATGCCTTCAGGAAAGCCGGGAAAGTTCTCTACATCAGTTGTGGTCATAAGCTGACCGCCAGAAATTCCCGAAAAGAACCCCTCAAACACTACAGGTTCAAGACGCGCTCTTCCGGCGTAGATTGCCGCTGTATACCCTGCAGGTCCTGAGCCAATAATGACTACTTTCTTCTTGTCCATCGTAAGAATCTCCAGAAATTGTAAAAGGCAAAAATTTAGACTGGCTACCCCATTTCAGACAAGAAGAAAAAAAACGGGTCATTCTAAAAATAAACTAAAAATTATTATAGTGTAAAAATGTTCTACCATATATAATTGATGGTACATTTGTGTACTTTTATAGGAGATACTATAATTCCTGAACTGAAGAAACACGCACGACGCTTATTCAATGTCTACTCTGGTGAAGAGAGGAAAGTAACTCTTTTTGCTATCCTAGGCTTTGTACTTTCCCTAGCTGTATCTTCCGCATGGAAGTTTGCAGATGTACTCTTTATTCTCAACGTGGGAGCCCAAGAGCTTCCTCATGCCTATGCCTGCGTGGCAGTTCTTCTTATCGGGATGGCCGTTATCCTCATAAACGCCTACAACCGCTATAGCCCAAGAGACATATTTCGAACCCTTGTATGCTGCGGGATGCTCTTTTTTGGCTCTATGGCAACTGTGCTCTGGCTTGGGCTAGAAAAGCAACAAATCTGGTTTTGGTTCTTTTTAAAAGTCTTCTCACAACTCTTCTTTATTCAGAGTATTAGTAGCTTCTGGACGGGTTTAGACCAGTATTTTCACTTCCAGGACTCAAAACGCCTCTTTACCCTCTTTAACTGCTCTATTTACCTGGGAGTTGCGCTCTCTGGCCTTGTTATACAATCGGGCATTTTGTCCATTCACAGCTTTTTTACGCTCGTTTTTGTGCTTTGGGCCTCTGTTTTTTATCTAAACCAGAAAATCCGCACTATAAAACTCGTAGAAGCTGACCTCTTCCACGAGCCTGTCACCCACGAGCATACCTCGTTTAAGAGCCTTGTACGCCTTATTCTGAACTCACCATTCACAGTTATGCTTATGCTTGGTAACCTAACGCTCTTTTTGCTGATGACCACAACTGAGTATAACTACCTCTCTCTCTTTGAAAAGCACTTTGAAAATGCAGAGTCAAATTATGAGCTCACGCGCTTTATGGGAGGCTGTATTGCCTCTGTAGGCCTTGGCAACCTCATTATGGGCTGGTTTTTATATAGCCGCCTAATAGCACGCTTTGGCGTAACTCCCCTTATCTTCATTACGCCTGTAGCCTACTTTACAACCTACGTAGGCTGGCCTTTAGACACTGGTTTACTCTTTGCAGTACTTGCCTTTGTGATAGTAGAGGGCATTTACCCTGTTATCCACGATAACAACTTTAACCTGCTTCTAAACGCGGTACCGCGCAAGATTAAGTATAAAGTACGCGTAATGACAGAATCCTTCTCAGAGCCTATAGGAATGCTATTAAGTGCTGCCTTGCTGCTATCCCCTATGGTAAATAACTTCACACTTGGCTTGGTACTCTCTATAATTGCCATATTTGTGGCCATCATGCTTAGAAAAGGCTATTTTCAGGCTATCTTTAGCAACCTTTCTGGCTCAAAAGAAAAGGTAAAAAGCTTCTTTAAGCTAGGCCGCTGCGCAAGCGAAGGCCAAGTACTAGAACTCATAGAAAGCGGCATCCCAGAAAACCAGCTTCTAGCCTTCAAAGCCTGTGTCTACTCAGATAACTTAACGCTCCTCAAGCAAGCCCTAGAAAAAAGCTCGCTCCTAGAAACCCCAGCGCGTATTGGCCTATTACACCTCCTAGACCAGTCACCCTACCGCTCATCTCACTCAGTCTCCCGCACCCTAGACGCCTGGGAACAAAACCCAAGCGACGACGAGCTCTTATCCCACATCCGCTGGTACCGCGCCCGCTGCCCCTTCTCCCACCCAAAACACGCGCCACAACCAACCTAATATCCCTCATTTTGTAAAAAAAGAGGTCCTCCACTGGAGGACAATGTGAATTATCTCCAGAACCCACGGCAATCTGAAATTGCCATGGGCCTCGAGTTTGGACATTTGAATTACAATACCATAACTACTAGCGAAGCTTCTGGAGTGCGGTAATTTTTTACCGCTCTTAATTTTCGACCACACACCGATTTAACAATAACTTCCACAACTTGCACGAAAAAAAACGAGGGCCGGGCCTGCGTAACTTTGCGTAACTTTCAACTAAATTTTTTAATAAAATACTTATTTG
>JAJFUY010000250.1 GCA_021372185.1 Chlamydiales bacterium
CGGCGATAGACAAACCGGCAAAACTACCATCATCATGGATACCATCCTTAACCAAAAGGGCAAAGGTATTTACTGTGTGTATGTTGCTATTGGCCAAAAAGCCTCTACTATTGCCCAGTTTGTTAAAAGCTTAGAAGAACATGGCGCTATGGAATATACTACTGTTGTGGCAGCATCGGCATCTATGCCGGCGCCTTTACAGTATATTGCTCCTTATACAGGTGCTTGCCTTGGCGAGTATTTTATGTATAACGGCCAGCATGCTATCTGCTTTTATGATGACTTAACAAAGCACTCGCAAAGCTATAGACAGCTAGCACTGCTATTACGCCGCCCACCCGGCCGTGAAGCCTACCCTGGCGATATTTTCTACCTTCACTCACGTCTTTTAGAGCGCGCAGCAAAATTAAGTGCCGAGCTTGGTGGTGGGTCTCTCACTGCTATACCTGTTGTAGAAACACAGGCTAACGACGTAGCTACCTATATCCCTACAAACGTTATTTCTATTACCGACGGCCAGATCTATCTAGAATCAGACCTGTTCTATTCTGGCATACGCCCGGCTATTAACGTAGGTATCTCCGCATCTCGCGTGGGCGGTAAAGCCCAAACAAAGGCTATGAAGAGCGTTGCAGGTAAGCTAAGACTTGATCTAGCTCAATATCGCGAGCTTGCAGCCTTTACCCAGTTTGGCTCTGAGATGGATGCATCAACTGAAGCGCAACTTCGTCGCGGCGAGCGCATGGTAGAGATACTCAAGCAAGATAAAAACGCTCCAAATACCCTTGCTGAAGAGATTATGATTCTCTTTGCAGGCACTAATGGCTACTTAGATAGTATACCTCTTCATCACGTGAAAAAGTATGAAAGAGAGCTTTTTGCCTTCATGGATAAGGAATATCCCGAGGTGCCAGAAGTCATACGCACCAAAAAAGAAGTAGATGCTCAAACTACAGAAAAACTACGGACTGCCGTCTCTTTATTTACCAAGGAATTTAAAGAAAAATGGCCACACTAAGAGAGATACGCAATAAGCTACACTCTGTTGAGAACATCAAGAAGATCACCCAGGCTATGGAGATGGTAGCAGGTGCTAGGCTTCGCCGCGTGCAGACACGCACAGAAAATGCCCGCCCCTATATGCAAGAGCTCAAGCTGATCTTAAATAACCTTTTGGGCTCATCAGATGAGTTAAGCCACCCTCTTATCCAGTTTCGCAAAGAAGTAAAACGCATTGGTGTTGTGATTATTGGCGCTGACAAGGGCTTATGCGGCTCTTACACCAACAACGTGACCAACAAGGCCACCCGTTTTTTAAGTAGCTATGAGGCAAAAGATGTCTCACTGTATCTCTTGGGCCATAAAATGGTCTCAAACTTTGATAAAAAAGGCTGGGACGTACAGCGCAAGCTTGTTGACTGGGGTGATAACATTACTCAAGAGGTTGTCCATTCACTCTCAAGTGAGCTTATCGAGTCATTTTTATCAGGGCAAGTAGATGAAGTGTGGCTAGTCTACACGCATTTTGTAAATGTGATGACGCACAAGGTTGTGGTAGAAAAGCTACTCAATATTGACATACCGCCACCTGCAACAACAGAGTATTCAACCAACTACATCTTTCAGCCAAACGAGCAAGAAATTTTTGAAGCCATTTTGCCGCGCTATGTTTCTTGTAAATTGCAGCTTGCAATGTATGAATCGTTTACATCTGAGCTTGCAGCGCGTATCCTTGCTATGCGTGCCGCTACGAAAAATGCCGATGAAATGGCAAATGAACTTACACTTGTAAGAAACAAGCTTCGCCAAACAGGCATTACGCGAGAATTAATAGAAATTACATCTGGTGCTCAGGCATCACAATCACTGTTTTAAAGAGGAACTCTTATGGCCACCGGGAAAATTAAGCAAATCATTGGGCCTACTGTAGATATTGAATTTCCAGCAGAAGCACTACCCAACATCTTAAATGCCATTACTATCCATAATACCGAGCTAAATACCACGCTTGTAGTTGAAGTGGCCATGCACCTTGGCGAAAATATGGTACGCTGCATAGCGCTCTCATCAACAGATGGCCTTGTACGTGGTATGGAGGCTATAGACACAGGTGCACCTATTCAGGTTCCCGTTGGCAGAAACACGCTAGGGCGCCTTTTTAACGTGCTTGGAATACCTATTGATGAAGGTAACCCCATCCCCCCATCTACACCGCACGAATCTATACACAAAGCCCCTCCAGCATTTGAAGACTTAGACACGCACGCCAAGCTGTTTGAAACAGGCATTAAGGTAATTGACCTTCTAGCCCCCTATCCAAAAGGTGGCAAAGTTGGCCTCTTTGGTGGCGCCGGCGTTGGCAAAACGGTTATTGTTATGGAGCTTATCCGCAACATCGCCACAAACCACGGTGGCTTTTCTGTCTTTTGCGGCGTGGGAGAGCGTACACGTGAAGGTAACGACTTATGGCTAGAGATGAAAGAATCTGGCGTTATCTCAAAAACATGTCTAGTGTTTGGCCAGATGAATGAGCCACCAGGCGCTCGTTTAAGAGTAGCTTTAAGCGGCCTTACAATGGCAGAGCACTTTAGAGATAAAGAACACCAAGACGTACTGCTCTTTGTTGATAATATCTTTAGATTCGTACAAGCGGGTGCTGAAGTTTCTGCCATATTAGGTAGAATGCCGTCTGCTGTAGGCTACCAGCCAACACTAGGAACTGAAATTGGTACACTCCAAGAGCGCATTACCTCAACAAAACATGGCTCTATTACCTCTGTACAGGCAATTTATGTACCGGCTGATGACTACACAGACCCAGCTCCTGCTAGCATCTTTACTCACCTTGATGCCTCTACTGCTCTATCGCGCCAGATTGCAGAGCTTGGCATCTATCCAGCAGTTGACCCACTAGCCTCAACATCAAGAATCTTAGACCCAGAAGTAATTGGCGAAGAGCACTACTATGTAGCCACCAACGTGCAAAAAGTACTACAGCGCTATAAAGAACTGCAAGATATTATCGTTATCTTGGGTATGGATGAGCTCTCTGATGATGATAAGCGCATCGTAACACGCGCACGTAAAATACAAAAGTTCTTCAGCCAACCCTTCTTTGTAGCAGAAACCTTTACAGGTATGCCCGGAAGGTTCGTACAGCTTGCAGACACCATAAAAGGATTTAAGATGATCCTAGAGGGTGAACTTGACGACATCCCAGAACAGGCCTTTTACATGGTGGGAACAATTGACGAAGTGTACGAAAAAGCTGACCAACTAGCAAAAGTAGTGAAAGTATAAAAATGTTCAACTTAACAATTTTGACATCACAAGAAGTATACTATAAAGCAGAAGCCGCGGGAATCGTTGCCCCCGGCTCTGACGGCTACTTTGAAGTACTGACCAACCACGCCTCACTCATCGCCGTCCTAAAGGCCGGCGAGCTCATCGTGATCAATCAAAACAAAAAAGAGCTCTCCTACAAAATCACAGGCGGCTTCCTAGAAGTCCACCAAAACCAAGTATCGCTGCTCGCCGACGAAATCGAACTCTTAAAAGGCCCCCACATGCAACTACACGGCCTCACCTAATTTTAGAGACGCCAATTTTCAACGGTAAGCTCTGGAGAACGTGAAAACTCACTTATATTAGAAGTTACGACACTTAAATTGTGGGCTAAAGCTGTGCCGACAAGTTGTATATCGTAGGGTCCAATGAGCTTGCCTGAGCCTTTTAAAAAGGCTCGGGCTGTAGCAGTGTTCTCTGCACATGCATGGCAATAGGGCAAAACGACAGTGGCCTTTAAAAGAGAGTCCCAAATTGGACGTAGCTTCTTTGCTTTTTCAGGATTTAAAGCCAGCCCATATTCAATTTCCATAACTGTTACAGTAGAAATATGTAACTGCTTAGGTGAAAGAGTTTTAAATTTCTCAACTGTTTGATTCTGTTTTTTAAAAAAATCAGAAACAACACAGGTGTCAAGCAGATAATTCATGCTAAAGGGTCCTCATTTACAATATCAGCCAGGTCCTTGCGCAAGGCCTTAAAATCGGGAACACCTTCTACAGGTGAAAAATCAAAAAAACCTTGAGGCCACTCTGAGGGAAGATGAACCTGCAGCCACTCAGAGAGAGCCTCAGTAACAATTGAATTTCGACTGCAGTGTAAGGCTTTAGTAGCTTCACTAAGCTTAAGTCCAATATCTTTAGGGACATATACGTTAAAATTCATTTCCCCTCCTTTTCACTTTAATATAACTGTATCATAACATGTTATTTTTGTCAACGGG
>JAJFUY010000251.1 GCA_021372185.1 Chlamydiales bacterium
AGATATAGTATTTGCATGGAATTTGTTCATAGACCCTATATCCCAGGAACTACAATAGCCGCTTTAGCCACAGCCCCAGGTGAAGCTGGCATTGCTATTGTACGTATATCAGGCAAAGAGGCCGTTTCAGTTGCTGATAAAATATTTTCTAAAACAGTCTCAAAATTAAAAAGTCATACCGTACATTACGGTAAGGTATTTTTTAAAGATGTCTGTATAGATGACGTCATTTTGCTTGTTATGCGCGCTCCTAGATCTTTTACTGGTGAAGATACTGTAGAAATTCACTGCCATGGAGGCCTTGTTTCAAAGCAGGTGCTAGAGGCGTGTATTGCCGCTGGTGCAAAAGCAGCCTCGCCTGGTGAATTTAGCTTTAAAGCCTTTGTTAATGGAAAGCTTGATCTTGCACAGGCCGAAGCCATCCAGACCAAAATTGGCGCTAAAAATGAACTTGCTTTAACGCTTGCCCAAGACCAACTTGAAGGGCGTTTGTCTCAAAAAATACTTTCACTTCAAACCCAATTGACTGATATTGCCGCAATTTTTGAAGCGTGGGTGGATTTTCCTGAAGAAGATTTGGAATTTGCTCCATTTGAAGAGGTGATTACGACGCTTCTCCAGGTTATGGGGGAGATGAAAAAACTTATCGCAAGCTTTGATCAGGGTAAAGTGCTCAATAACGGCGTTGCTGTCTCTTTAATTGGCAGCCCCAATGTGGGTAAGTCTTCGCTTATGAACGCGCTACTGGGCAAGGATAGAGCCATAGTTTCACCCATTGCCGGAACAACGCGTGACCTTGTAGAAGACGATATGCGGTTAAATAACCTTCACCTTCGTTTAATTGATACAGCAGGTATACGAACAACAGATGAGAGTATTGAAGAAGAGGGTATCCGCCGCTCTAAAAAAGCGAGCCTGCAATCAGATATCATCTTATACGTGCTTGATGTAACCTGCCCACAGCACATTGATATTGATCTTCCAGTTGATAAAACTATTGTTATCTGGAATAAAGTAGACTTACCGCATGAGACGCCGCTACCTCGCTTGCCTTTTGACTATATTGTAGAGCTCTCAGCGCAAAATGGACAGGGTTTAGATGCGCTCCACAAGGCAATAGATGCCTTAATTTGGCAAAAAGGTGCTCCAAGACGAGAGGAAATTGTTATAACATCCCTTCGTCATAAAGACGCGCTCACACAGGCTCATATGCACTGTGAAAGAGTTGTAAACGGCTTAAGAGCTCATGAATCACCTGAATTTATCTCATTTGATATGCGACAGTGCCTTCAGGAATTAGGAACAGTTATTGGTACAGACATCACTGACGATATCTTGACATCGGTCTTTTCTAAATTCTGTATAGGAAAATAGGATGCAGCTAAAAGAGCGTGCGCTTCTTATTCAAAAGCTGTTAGATGAGTATTTTCCTGATCCACCAATTCCCCTTACACATAAAGACCCCTACACACTGCTTATAGCCGTTTTACTTTCTGCTAGGTGTACAGATGTGCGTGTAAATAAAGTAACGCCAGCGCTTTTTGCTCTTGCTGACACGCCAGAAAAAATGAGTAAGCTTGATGTGGCTACTATCCAAAATATCATTCGCATCTGTGGGCTGTCAGAGCGAAAAGCGACAGCCATTAAAGAGCTTTCTAAAATTTTAGTAGAGCGATACAACTCTCAAGTCCCCAAATCAATTGAAGAGCTAGAAGAGCTGCCAGGAGTTGGGCATAAAACTGCCTCGGTGGTGATGGCGCAGTGCTTTAAGGTAGATGCTTTTCCGGTGGATACACACATACATCGTTTAGCTAAGCGCTGGGGCCTATCCAAAGCTAAAAATGTTGCCATGACCGAACGTGACCTCAAAAAGATCTTCCCCAAACACACCTGGATCAAACTGCACCTCCAGATCATTTATTACGCCCGTACCTTCTGTCCTGCAATCGGCCACGTTGTAGCCGATTGCCCAATCTGCAGCGCTCTTTAGCGTAAAAATTAATTAGATCTCTATTTGCGGCGGAGTTTTTGCCAAAACGTTCTTGCGAGAAGAGCAACGGGAGCAATCAAGGTGAGAAGAAAGGCCCATGGGCACATAAGTAGGCCTTATAAGTGGTTAATTGGCAGTAATTGGAGTGGCTGCGGGTTTTGCAAAATACTCACGGCTGGCAGTGATTACTTCTTTTGAAAGTAGCCCTACGCCAATTACGTTAATGAGTAGCATGAGCGAGATGCACATGTCAGCTAGACCCCAGATGAGATCTACGTGTAGTAGGCCGCCTATTGGGATGGCTGCAATGTAGCAATACTGAAAAATTTTTACGCCTTTTGGCCACATAAAGCCCACGGCTTTTTGGCCGCAATAGGCCCAGGCAATGACTGTAGTGTAGGCAAAGAGCATAAGGGATACCATAACAACATAAAAGCCAAAAGAGCTGTTGAGGCCTGTTTGAAAGGCGTACGTTACCATGTCAGTGCTTTTGAGACCTACGTCGCATGCGCCTGTAATGATAAGCACAAGGCCCGTCATAGTGCATACTGTCATTACTAAGAAGGGGGCTACAAGTGTTACTACACCATCTAAAACCGGGTTTTTAGAGCGTGCACTGGATTGGAGAATTGGTACAATACCTGTGCCGGCGTCAGTTGCAAAAAGGCCACGGTCAAAGCCGCTAGAGATAGCTTGCGCTATACCAAAGCCAACAATACCAGAGGCCGCAGACTTCATATCAAAGGCAGCTTCAAACATGAGGCTTAAAGCTGGTAGTACTTTCTCTGAATGCATGCAAAGTATAACAAGGCCAGTCCCCAAATAAAGAACAGCTTTTAGAGGCACAATAGCAGAAGCTACGCGAGCAACGCGTTTAATGCCGCCAAGAATAACGCCAAAGGCGCTTATAGTAATAATTAAGGCTGTTGTAATGGGGTCAAGACCCGCAGCTTTTAAAGGAAGAGATATTGAGTGAACTTGTGCCAAGTTTCCTACAGTAAATGCTGCAAGCATTGTGGCTACACAAAAGCAGATGGCCAACGCTTTCTGGCCGAGACCGTGAGATAAATAGTACATCGGGCCGCCGCTAAATTCACCATTGGAACCTTGCTTGCGGTATTTTACTCCAAGATAGCAGCTAGCGTATTGGATGGCTGCACCAAAGAAGGCCATAATCCACATCCAGACTAAAGCACCAGGACCGCCTGTAGTTAATGCGATGGCAATTCCTGAAATATTACCTGTGCCAAAATTTCCTGCAAGTACAGAGCTCATAGCTTGATAGTGGCTAATAGAGCCAGTGCCTGAGCTTTTTTGTAGCATCAGCTTTGCTGATAGCGCAAGCTTTGTTGCTTGTGGCACTCTAAGGCGGAGGGTAAGGTAGCCTCCAAGTAGCACAATAGCTGGAAATATAATAAAGAGCGTAAACGAATGATGTATTTGGCTGAGTAATTCTGTAAAATTCATGGACAATACTATACCCAAAATTTGGGTAACTGTCAAGAAAAGGAAATGTTATATAACTAATTCTTTAAAAACTTGAGGAAGATGCTTGGTAATAGATGAAGCTATCATACAGTGGGTGGTTTCTTCTAATGCTGCAAGCTCTCCTGCTCTTCCGTGAATATATGATCCTAGTTTCATAGCTTCATCGCAGATGAGCCCTTGAGCAAGTAGGCTAGCTAAAATACCAGTGAGTACATCACCTGATCCGGCGGTTGCCATGCCAGGGGTGCCTTGCATGACTATAATTGGGGTGTTTCCATGAGAAAAGAGTATGGAAGGCCCACCCTTTAAAAGTAAATTTGTTTGGTTGTCACGGCTGAGCTGCTGGCATTTTTTTATAAGATCTACACTTAAGGGCTCTTTACCTGGTAAAAAGCGTCTAAGCTCACCAAGATGCGGCGTAAGTATGGCATTTGGTAGTGGGCCGAATTTTGTGCCCTTGGTTGTAGCAAGCCAGTGTAAAGCATCTGCATCAATGACAACTTTTTTCTGAAAATTAGGCCAAAGTGTATCAAGCAGCGCTTGCTGTTTGGGGCCTGTGCCAAGACCGGGTCCTGCAAAGCAGGCTGTAGCCTTATCAATAAGTGCTTTTATTGGATCGATTGCATCAAATGAATAGCCTACTCTGATAATTTCACGAGGCTCGCCAATAAATTCTACACTGCAGTCATCAGGATGCAGAAGGTGCACGATACCTGCGCCTGCATGGAGGGCGCTTGTAGTAGAAAGTATGGCAGCTCCGGCATATCCATGAGAACCGGCAAGCGCTACTACATGGCCTCTATCGTATTTATTGCGCGTGCGGATTACTGGGGGCACTAAAGGAGCAACATCGCTTTTTTCAAGCACTAATAATGAACAGTCAACTTTTGTAGCATAGGGCCCGAGCCCAATGGGAACTGTAAGCACCTCTCCCACGTGATTCCAGCCATCATTTATAAAAAAGCCGGTTTTGGGGCATTCGACAGTGTATGTGATGTCAGCATGCACTGCTGCTTGCTCTACAATGCCCGTTGCACTATTAAGACCAGAAGGAACATCAACAGCAAAGACGGTGCAAGATGAGGCATTAATGGCTGAAATGTATTGA
>JAJFUY010000253.1 GCA_021372185.1 Chlamydiales bacterium
GTCTTTTTTAGCGCCAACGCTTGTAAGCACTTCATCGATTGTCTTTTTAGGCTTAGTGGTATCGCCATCTAGTATAAATTCGCCTTTGCTGTTTACTGAGATAGTATGTTCTACAATCTTGATATCTTCTTCTTTGTCGCCTACGTTTACGGCAAGCTTAAAGCGGCCAGTTTCTTTTATAGTGTCACTTTGAAAGAACCAGTATGCTGGTGTGATGTCAACAACTTGTGCCAGCATCCATGCGCCTACCATAGCGTCCATTGATGGAAACTCTTCGATGTGGGAGGTAAGAGCTTCTGTAATCTTCGTTGCCACAATATTGTCAGGATCAAATCCATCTGTAGCTTTAAGCTTATCAATGCCGGCTTGAATGATTGCCCGTTTTTCTGCAATTTGTGTCTGTATAGTTTCAGCTTTTACAAGGACATTTGCTTTTAGTACATCATCAATGGTGTTATAGGTTGTTGTAGCATTGCCTTGTGGTACAGTGACCACAAGTTTGCCATCTTGCTGAACATCGCATGGCATCGCATGAAGAGCGCCATCGCGCTGAAAGAGTACAGTAATTCGTGGGCTATCTGCACCAAGTCTAACAAATATAGCTTGGTTTTGAGGAAGCTCTAAGGTTTTTGCCTCTTCCATAAGAGCTCTTGCCTCTGGCTCAGTTTGCGGCCAAAATTTGAGCGTAGGCTTAATGATATTTTCAACGTGTCCGCGTATTGCTTTGGCAATAGCTTCACCCACTTTATCAAAATGTGAGAGGTCTTTAACCGATTTTTTGCCAGCAAGGCCAGTAACCGCATTTTGGAAAGTAGTCATATCAGAAAAAGGTTCTACTACACCGTCTTTTGACTCTTTAGCTATTTTACCATCGGGTAATACTCTTAAGATAAATTTATCTTCAGGAGTGCTGAACATACCGCCCTTACCATACACTGTAAAGTTGTATGTTGAAGGAGAATTGCCAGCAGTAAGGAGATAGCCAGGCTCACCATTTAATAACGTAGCTGGTGTTTTTTTTATTCTCTCTTTTGCTACAAATTCTGATAATCGACCTATTACTTCTCTTTGCTGTGAAGATAAAACTGCATCGCCAAATGGTTTTGCTAATTCTGATTCTTTCTTAGTTACTATATTGCCATTTTTACCCTGTAACTGGAATGTCGCCTTACCTGTATTATCAAATTTCATATTGCCTAATTGATAGGTTTCAATGCCGGCGGCTGTTTTATTTGATAAATAAAGCTTACTTGGGTTTTCTTTATCTGCCCAAAATACATAGGTGTTGGCAGGTAAATCTGTTGGAGCTTTCAATACTGGCGCGCCAAGGTGTCGTTGGATGAGCGCTTCTGGAAGTGATGTTGAAAGTTGCTCTGCTGCTTTATAGGTTTCAAAGTTTTCAAATATTCTACCTTTATCATGTTGAATACGGCCATCTGGCAGCACTTTTATGAGGCGATTGTTTGAGTCAAAAGAATTTGACTTATCAGGACGCGCTGTAATTGTAAATTCAGTAAGAAGCTTGCCGGGTACTGCTTTTATAACGAAGGAAGCTTTACCTTGTGTTGCCTTATCAGCCTCATTCATAGCCTCAGCAAGATTTGATTGTGTGATATCCCCCTCAACAATAATGCGTTTAAGGGCTTCTCCTTGGGCAATACGTTTTTTCTGGGCGCTAATTGGAACAAATGATACCAGTGCTGTCGCGGGGATTTGTGTAGTAGTTGCGGCCTCAAGAAATGGTCGAATAGCTTCAGGCTCTTTATTTGGCATTTCTTTAAAGGTAAATTCTTTTATTGTATTTTTGTTGTCTACCACAATCAAAAACACCGCTTCTGATTTTGCGTCTTTAAGTGTGCTTGTCCAAGAGCCTGCGGGTTTATTCTCTAATTCTTTACGTGCTTCCTCAACTGTTCCAACAGCATCTGCATGTCCACTTGCTACGGTAGAAATTATAAAAGGCACATGAAGCTCTTTAGCTTTAGCCTGAAAGAACTCTTCTCGATTAAAGTAGCTACCAGATGGTGCTCCGTTTACAAGAGGTGTTATTCCATTTGGTAGAATGTACTGATTTGTAGCAACTAAGCCATCAGAATTTTTGAGAACAAGGGTAATTTCTTTACCCTCTTTTGTGCGGCCTGTTTCTATTTTGAGGTATTTACTCCGATCTTTTTCAACTGTAATTTTGGGGTCTTTAATATAGGCAATTGCGGCATCAACTTGCTTTTGTTTTAAAAAGCTTTCGCGATCTGTAAATGTGCCAACGCGGTTTTTATGGCTATCAAATACAGCACATAAGCCATTTTCATTTTTGAATGTGTATTTTGCAAATTTTGCTTGATTGCCTTCGGTTTCTATGATGTATAAACCAGATTTATCCTCGAGTAGTAAATAGGTGCCATTAGCAGCTGCTGGCCCTAGTTTTTGTACTACATCATTCAGTTGGTTAAAAGCTTCAGAATCTGAACGAACGTCTGTTTTTATAAGCTTTTCTTCAATGGTTGCGCTTGTTTTTACATTGGCCGCTTTCATTAAATTTACAAGATGTCTTACGTCAAGTCTTGCAATCCCTAATTTTTCTGGAGATGAAAAGTGATATTTAAACCAGACAGGAATTCTCTGTAGCCAATTTTTTCCTTGAACTTCTTCTTGATATTTTGCTGACACAATGCTTTTATTTAAGTGTCTTATTTCTCGTTTGAGTGCTTTATTGTGTTCAGGAGCTTTAGCAGAATCGCTACGTGTCGGAAAAATTTGGCGTGCTGCATCAGAGGCTAATCCGGCTGTATTTTCTGGAATCCCATTAATCGCCTGAATGTCTCTAAAAATATCACCAAATGCAGGAGAGGCTCGTACTTCATCTGGGTGTTTTTTTGTATGTTCTATGTAATCGTCAAGTGTGTGTGTGTAACTTTGTAATTTTGAATAGATATCATTATTCGAAACCATAGAAGCCTCCGTTAGACTAAAAAAATTGTTATCTTTACCTACTTCTATAAGTACCTCTCTCTAACAAATAAAAGCAACAAAATATTTGAATCTCTAAGAATAAATTAAAGTATTCTTTACTGCTTTGTAAAATTATGTATAATAAAGTTAGTGAGGAGTATATTTTTATGTCTACAGGTTCTATAGATTATAACTACATGAGTTTAAAAGACTTAAACTACGATTTAAATAATACTCATGGCAAACCTGTTTATTTGAAAGTAGTTGGTAAGCATAATAAACAGCATGTTGAGCTTGTTCATGGCCGCTTAAATACCCTCATTGCAAAAATTGCCTGCTTTTTTGGCGTAAAAACCTATGATTTACAGAACATAAGCACAGTTTTTGAAAAACAAATTAAAACGTTTCAAGAATCTATTGCTACAATTGACCTTCCGCTAGAGAAGGTTGAT
>JAJFUY010000264.1 GCA_021372185.1 Chlamydiales bacterium
TACAACCTCATTAGTTCCCACGGCAATCGATGATTGCCATGGGCTAATCAAAGACTAGCACCTAAAGGTGCTATTAAAGACGCATCGGTATTCACAGCACCGTATAGGTGCTGGTCCTTGATTAGCCCATGGCAATTGCAAATTACCATGGGGGTTGATAAAAGACGTCCTCCTACCGGAGGACAATTCTACAACCTCATTAGTTCCCACGGCAATCTACGATTGCCGTGGGCTAATCAAAGACTAGCACCTGAACGGTGCTATAATGCAATCGCCACATCAGATGTATATAAATCACACGAAAATTCGCTTCATCATTGTATTCACAGCACCGTATAGGTGCTGGTCCTTGATTAGCCCATGGTAATTGCAAATTACCATGGGAACTGGTGTGTTGCAAAATTGTCCTCCAGAGGAGGACGTCTTTGTTTTAATACCATGTTGTAAATGGATATGGCCAAATTATGCTATAGTTCCTCAAAATTTTGTGGGGAAATACTATGACATATTTTGCAAACTGGCCAATGGCGTCTGTTACTCATCCAATATGCCAAGCAGAACATACCCTTACTCAAGAACCAGGAAAGCTTACCGTAGACGCATTTCCTATGGATAAGAAGATGCTGCCTTTAGATGATGAGTATTATTGGAAAAAGCTAGAGGGGCGTGTGAGTGCGTTTGTCGTTAAGTACAATCCCTTCATTTGGCCATTTACAAAATCTGTTGAAACTACAATTAGCTCGCGCGATGCGGATGAAGCGCTCAGTCACGATTTTAATGAAGAAAGTGTTCCCTTACTTAGACAAGACAAACCAACAACATCGCCATTTCAATTAACCAAAGAAAAAGACCAGTACTTTTTTTACGATAGCAGGGCGCACGTTCGTTCAAGAGGGTTTACTGAAGAGGCTTTAGTAACAAGTGTATGCGGCAAGCCACAACCGCACATTGGCATTGCAAGCTGCAATTTACAAAATATTACCGTAGACGGTATCCCTAACATGGTAGTGGCGCTTAGACAAAAAGGTGATTTTCGTCCCAGTTTACATAGAAGCTTTATCATAAAACCTTTTGCCCGTTTGCTAGGCCTAGATGATCGTGATAGGCTAGTTGCCGTTGGCGAGGTGAAAAAGGCAGGCCTTCTAGATGAAGCTAAATTTGAAGTTCCAAACGAACCAGTTATCACAGCCCGCCAGGTAGACACAACTATAAAGACCCTGTTTGGTTTAGGCATATTTAGTGCAGCGGCAGTAGCGTACGATCAAACCCCAGGCTACTTTAGTCTGGGTGCTGTGGGATGTTCTCTATTTGTCCTCTTCGAAGCCTATTCTAGTTACTCACAAAAGCCTAACTAAATACATACTATAATGCACTTCTAGTCGATTTGTGAACGATAAAAAGAGCTAGCAGGATATGCTATTTGCTCTTTTTAGTGAGGAATATGTATGGCAGGAATTGTATCGGTAACTCCCCAGACAGCAGACTTTTTTGTGGGGGCAAGTGATGGCCAAGTCAATGAGCTTGTTGTTCGCGTGCAAGCGCTTGTACTTGATAGACTTGATGAAAAACTCGCACAAATTGCTTTAATTACAGACAAAGAAAAAAATAAATGCGCATTTATAGATTTAACGAACTCGAACATAGAACCGCGTGATCTTTTGAGAGTTGTTGTTGCCTTTGATAATTCACATCGAACAAGTCCAGAATGTAATGCTTTTATCTTTAGGGCTGCTGACACCCTCATTCAAACAGGAGATTTGGCAACAGCACGTGAAGTTGCAATGAAAATGGTGTGTGGCCAAAAGAGAAAAAAGGCATCTAAAATAGAGATACAGAGAAATACCTTGCTAAACCGTATAGCGGAAGCTTCTTTTGAGCGAAGAAACTTCGTTTTTGTCTATGACTGTATCGCTCCTATTGAAGTGAGAAGCAAAGTAAAAAATGTATTTCTTATAAAGCTTGGCGATGCCTATCTCGAAACAAGAAATTATGTCAAAGCATTAGATATGTATAGGCAAATTGATGATTACACTTTTTCAGAAGAGCGTGAAAATTGTCTTGGCAAGCTGGCAATATGCTGTATTACTAACGGTGATTGGAAGTACGCTGAGTATGCTATTAGAGCAATAGTTCATGATGAAAATGCGAAAGCCTCGCTACTTACCTTGTTAGTTGACTGTTGTCAAACCTCTAGGAATCTTGATGCTGCATTTATGATCCTGAGCCACTTTATTACTTTCGAAACTACAGAACTTCGAGAAGCGATTGAAATGCTTTATTGCCCAATTTTTAAAGCTTATAGAGCATCAGAAGACCTTCCAAATGCAAAAAAATGTATCCACAGACTTCTTTATTTAATTTTGCAAAATGAATTTTCAATGAATGGTGTTGATCGTTCCTTTAAGAGAAATGTAGAGCAGTGTGAAAGAATAACTAAATTTAGCTTGTATCTTGCAGAAAAGTTTTTCGATGAAATCACCAGGGCATTCATAGAAGGAGACAGTGAATATGTAATCTGTTTTCTACGAAGCCTTGTTTCTAAGCATTCAAGCTTAGAGACATTTAAAGAGTATTTTAAGGTGGAAGAAGATCCTTCGTCACCTAAAGCTTTAAGATCTCAATATAAAAGTAGGACAGAAGCAGAGGAAGAAAAAATAGAGGCGTACAAACTTTTTGAATTACAGAAACCCGCATCATTAGTTGAAGTGAAAAAACAGTTTAATAAACTTCGCTTACAGTACCACCCCGACAAAGTCGTTCAGCTGCCTACTGAAAGTAATGAACATTACCAGAAAAGAGTAGATGAAACAATCGTAATGTTTCATAAAATTAAAAAAGCGTATGATACAATCATGGCAAATTAAGGAATCGAGGGCCGGGAATCGAGGGCCGGCCTAGGGTGAAACGAATAGGCTATTTTCCAATTAATCATTGGCAAATTTTTCTTACTAATTTTTGTCCTGTTTTTCCAGCGGAAGCGGGAGCACAGCTTTAGCCCCGTGTGCAACTTCAAGCTGGTAGGCTTGGAGTGGAACGCGGGGTTTAATGGTAGCAGCACTTAAGGAGCAGTGGTAACTGCGAAACATGCGCTCGTTTCGCAGTTACCACTGCTCTCTAGCGAGTGTGTACAGAACCCCCGCGTTCCATTACAGGCCTTTCGGCCTTTCATTGCACACGGGGCTAAAGCTGAACTCCCGC
>JAJFUY010000270.1 GCA_021372185.1 Chlamydiales bacterium
TGCCGATTTTTTGTAGAAATTTGAGGGCTGATCCTAAGCCAATGACTTCCGCAATCATGGGGGTTCCTGCTTCAAACTTAAGCGGTAGCACGTTGTAGGTGGTTTTGGCAAATTCTAGCAAGCGTTGGAGGTGGTGCGCTATTGATAGCTGCTGCGCTAAAACTCACTGTATTTTCAAGAAATCTATTTGACAGAGCCACACTTAATCAGAATTATGCAGATTTTGCAAATCTCAGTTTACCTGATTTTGTATATCTTCAAAAAAAACAGACCTTCCACAGTATAGAAAGCCTACAAAAATTAGGTTTTGCAACAGCAGCTGACGCAAATGCCATGCACAGCCTATGTGAACGTTATAAAGAGTGTTCTTGGAAGCTTACGTCAAATGTAGCAAGAGAGTGTAAAAACTTCTCATTTGATGCCGTAGGCGATGCTGTCTATTTAGAAGAAGAAGTAGACGCCTGGGAAGATATTATCCAAAACGTAATCAACAAAGAACACCCGGCATTTGTGGTGCATGTTGGAGACTTTCAGATTGATCCAAGAGGACTTGATCTGCCTGCAACGGCATTGCCAATCGCCCTCACAGAAAACCAAATTATTGAAAAGCGCAATTTTTGGTGGAAGATTAAAGCGCCACTTATCGTAACGCCTGGCGATAATGACTGGTCAGACACCATTGCAGATCCTACGGGCCCTCCTCCTGGAAATCCTCCATATCCACCAAATCCCGACCCTATTGGCACGCTCAATGCCTTTAGAAATGTTTGGTACGAACAGGGAACAAATGTAAAATTTCCATTCAAAGTAGTTTCTCAGCCGGATGAATTTCCGGAATTTTATGATTATATCGAAAATAAGCGCTGGTGCTATCACGATATAGTATTTGTAACTATCAACACAATTTCTGGTGACAATGGCCTTGATCCCGCAGATTCCATCTATCCAGAAGCTCGTCAAGCCATTATCGACGAAGCTTCGGGTCCAAATGGCCGCATTGCTGCAAACCAAGCTTGGCTTAACAAAGCATTTGATGTTGCCCAGCGTAAAGGTGCGCGCGGTCTTGTGATTGTAACTCAAGCCTATCCTGGCTTTTATGATGGCGGGGTAAGTCCTGGTTTTGAAGATGAGCTTACTACAATACGTAACCGTACGATAGATAACATTCCAAACAACCTCCAGGTGCTGTTTGTCTATGGTGATCTACATTTCTTTAACGTAGATAAGCCTTTTCCACTACTTGGAGATTCTCCTGTTTAGAAAAGGGGCCGGTAGAAAAGGGGCCGGGGTCTGCGATATGCGATTTGGACGAATCGCATAATCGCAAAGCCCGGCCCCTTTATATTTATGTAAAAATTGCCCTGAAGCGTTAGCTTTCTTGAGTGCTGCAATTCTTCGCAGTTCTTGATTGTACACACTCTTAAATCAACAGCCTAGACCGGCTCCAATGGTATCAACTTAAAGAATTTTAAAGTAAAAAATAACACACGTGCTTCGCTGGCTGGATACGGCAGAATTAAAAATCAAGAACGAAAGGTACGATAAAATTACCTATCGTTTTGTATAGATTCAGCTAGATCCTGCCAACTTTAGCGCGATCATGTTGTTTTTTTATAAAGTTAAAATTGCAGAGGCGGCAATGAAGATTTGGACTTGCCTGGGGTGGTGATTCTGTACATTGGCGATGACCTCTATGTTTGTTTGGTCTAATTCGGGCGCTGTTGGAGTATTGGTGCATCCGCGATAGAGACTATATCCGCAAAGACTCATGCCCAAGACTGCTCCTGCAATGTAATGAGCGTTACTAAGGGCGCCCCAACAGGCACTTTTTATAAGATCACTCTCGGGTAAAACGCAGTAGGTGATTTTATCTGCAAAAAGTACGAGATTATCCCAGCTATTCGTATTCTCTAAGGCTTCAATCGCACTGGGGAGAAGATACTTGAGAGCCACTTCTTGAGTGATGCTTGCGCACTTATATACAGAATCTGTTAGGCAATCCAGGGATGAAATAATATTGGTTTTTTGATTAAATCCTGATGCCAAGGCATTAGTTATACTCACCCCAAAAAGAGTGCTTGTCAAGTTGAAGTCTCCTCTTAATGCGTATTCTTTGCACGAATTAATTGTGCTATTTAAAAATGAATGCATATTTAATATTCCATATAAATGATAAGTTTAATTTAATATAACGCGTAATTAATTTTAGAGCAAGCCCTTTCATTAAAGTGTAGGGGCAAAGTTAAAATGTCGCCCTTTATCACTTATGATATGCCCTCTTCCAACACCTGATTCTTGCGTATCGTTTATTAAAGGCATTGCGGATCCTGTAAAGTCGCATAGAGTATATTTGATGGGGGAGTTTCATTTTGAATGAGTTATTTTGCGATTTTAAGCCAAATAAGCCAAATAAGCTAAATGTGAGGTGTTGTTGAGCATTCTCAAATACTAACTGACTGTTAGCTTTCGAGGTAGCCGGTGCAGATGCCAACGATACATAAAGCATTTGCGCGCCAGTGGATGCTTTCTTGGTAGAGGGCTTTTGCCCAGAGGTTGCAGCTGATGATAAGGCTTATTGAAAATAGCGGGAAAATGAGTGTTCTTTCTACGCCTGTTGCCATTGAGGTTGCTTCCATAAAGAAAAAAGCGCACGCTCCGTTACAAAGGCCGCCTAAGATTCCCCATCTTGTATTTGATGATGATGGGAGGTGTTTAGTAGATGCACAATAAAAAATCATGTGCATGAAGCATGCAGTAGCAAATATAAGGGGTACATACCATTCTGAATGCAACGTTGCCGACCCAAAACAAGCAAGGTCCCACACAACATCTAGCTAGTGGGTATTTTCTAAGACTAATATGTGCATTTGCGTGAGTAAAAGATAAGTGCCTTGTATCAAAAAAGCTAAGATTGCAAATAAGGAATAGGAAATTCAAGCTATCCTGATGCTTTTCTCTTAGGGGAAAAGCATCAGGATAGCTTGAATTTCCCAACAGATCGGTTTCTTAAAACTAAAAAGAATGAAAAAATTGTCAATCCAGATCAAAACCGCATAAACATGTTTAGAATAAGACTTCGCAAGACATGGTTCTTACGCATCCACATTCTATTCTAAGTGGCTTTATTAGGTTAATCTTCCCAATGTGGTGGGTCTACATCTGCAATAGAAGGAGGATCCGGACCTGTATCATAATGTACCTGAACATCAGGGTCTGGGTACCTATCAGAGGTGTTGAAAACTAATTGACAGATGTCGTCGCAGTGCTCTTCTGGCGGATCAAATTCCGGTATCACTATAGGCCAGCCGATGCCTTTTAGAATGCGTCTGATATGCTCAGGATGTGTTACAAAGGTGATGATCTTTATCTTCTTGCCGCAACTAGAACAAGTCAGCGGATCCGCCTCGTAAATGCGTGCTATGAGAGAAGCCCATGTTCGCGATGCTTTCACAACCTTCTCATCTGTTTCTTGTCTGGTTTTGTCGCCTGTGTCGAGCCGTTTTTGTGCATTAGCGGCTACTTGCTTGCGTAATGGCGATGAAGGCGCAAGAACTCCGTAATAATGCCTACGGTGGCGGCGTGGATAGGGTATAAAGTGGGAAATCCTCTCCAAAAAATCTAGTGGGTCGAGAATCATAAACCCTCTCCCATCGTGAGAGGGTTTTGGAAAGCGATAGTTTATTAATGAGTTATGCACTCGAATGTTCTCACTGCTAAATGGAGGTCGTTCACAGTATCGTATTAAGCGCTCTAGAGCTTCCTTATCATAAGCTGGAATTTTCACGGTGGCATCCAACGAAAAGCCGGAATTCTCATATGCCAGCATATTTTGCATCTCGTCTTTGTCGAAGAATTTGCGGTTGCAGAAATACCTGAGTACACGCTTTTGGATAGCTTCTTGTGTGTCCGTGATATCATCTTGAGTAAGTGTTGCCTCGTGAAACTGCAGGCCTTCTTCAGAACTGAAAATGCCATCTGCGACAATCATGTGAAAGTGAGGGTGATAATTAAGAGTGTTCCCAAAGTGCTGCATGAAGCTTATTGCACCTATTTGAGAAGCTTCGACATCCGGATTGTTAGCTATGAGCGTTTTTCGAATCTCGTCTACAACTATTTTTAGGACTGTTTGAAGAGTTTTGTGGCTTTCTAAGTAGAAGCGAATCCTCTTGGGAAAGCTCATCACGAACTGCCTGAAGGGAACTTGGGGCAACACATGATCTATTAGATGCGCTGCAGTTTCCACCATAGCACGTTGATTGCAGCTAGGACAGATTCCCCTGCCTTTGCATGAAAATGCAATCAGAAAATCCTTGGAACACCCATCACAATGGGCACAGGCAAAGCCTTTTGCCAAAATTCCGCACCCCAAATATTTTTGGAATACTTTGTCGATATAGTGTGGAACC
>JAJFUY010000271.1 GCA_021372185.1 Chlamydiales bacterium
AAAAGTACGTGGTGCGTTTCATCACACTTCTTTTTTTGCGGGAGCGCCAGTATTTTGCCCAGGAAATATAACAATTCAAAAGCGCCAAATTGTAAAAATTAAACTATCAAGCGGCCATTATAAGCCTCAAGCAAAACAAGAAAAGATACTGAGAGAGTTCTTGAGCTTGCCCAGTAACATGGGACAAGCCGCTGAAAGGCTTATCATCGAAAGTAAGAAAATTAAGAAGTAAACTTGTACCTTCGGCATTGTTACTTTAAAGCGCAAAGGTTCTGAGGGCTACTGTAGCAATGGTAACGGCTAGGGTGCCGACACCGGCAACAAGATAGCCTGTAGAGTTGCGGGTGTTGTTTGAGGCCCATCCTGCGATGTATTTTACTGGGAGGTTTGGGTGTAGGATTTCATTGAGAATTGATTTTTTTAAGTCGTATACTTTTGTTAAAAACGCAACTTGAATTTCGTGGTCTGCAACTGTCATCAGTTTCTTGCAAAAAAAGCCTTCTACTTCATTACAAATCTGGGCAAACGTTTTATCTTTTTGTTCATCTGTCCAGGTAAATTCCATAAGATCTGCATAGGCTTGAAGGTTTGCTTCAATACTTGCAGTTTTTCTTGTGGCAAGGATGTGGCCGGCTACAAGTGACACAAGCGATACTCCCCCAATCATTGCGGCCGCCCATGAAACCGGCAGTGGTGCTCCACGCGTATAGCGCAAGGTTCCTGCAGCTGATAGAAGTGTCCCGGCAAATTTTGTTACCATAGTTGTGGCGTAGCAGCCTGTTGTAATGGGCTTTATGATGAGGTTATTTGTTTTAATGGCGTGGCCATCTAGTTTTTCTCCATCATAGTAATGACCCATTGTATAGTATTCGGGGCAGTTTCTTACGGTAAACTGGTTATTGATTGTGCCGTATAGACTTCCCAAAATGATGGGTAGGGCAAATAGTGCCACAGGCGGGTAGCGAACAAATGATGCGCCTAAAGCAAGCAGCGTAATTCCTTTTGATTCATATACTATCTGGCGATAGTTAGAGTTATTAGAAAGTACTGAATATTTGCTGCCCGTAATAGCCCGTACTGCCCTTTCTCCACCATGCCATGCTAAAAAGCCAACGCCAGTAGCTACAGCTGAAAGGGCGCTATCAACAATATGAGCTGAGGCAAGTGCTGTCATAAAAATCGCTTTTGGGAACTCAAGGAATAGGAAATTCAAGCTATCCTGATGCTTTTCCCCTAGGAGAAAAGCATCAGGATAGCTTGAATTTCCCGCTCAAATCGGTTTCTTAAAACTAAAAAGAATGAGAAAATTGTCAATCCAGATCAAAACCGCATAAATATGTTTAGAATAAGACTTCGCAAGACATCACTATTACGCTTCCACATTCTATTCTAAGTGGCTTTTTTAGATTAATCTTCCCAATGTGGTGGGTCTACATCTGCAATAGAAGGAGGATCTGGACCTGTATCATAATGTACCTGCACTTCAGGGTCAGGGTACCTATCAGGTGTGTTGAAAACTAATTGACAGATGTCGTCACACTGCTCTTCTGGCGGCTGATCAAACTCCGGTATCGCTATAGGCCAGCCGATGCCTTTCAGGATACGTCTTATGTGCTCAGGATGTGTTACAAAGGTAATAATCTTTATTGTTTTGCCGCAATTTGCACAAGTTAATGGATCAACTTCGTAAATGCGAGAAATCAACTGAGCCCATCCCTTAGAAGCCTTTGTTATCTTCTCATCTGTTTCCTGCCTGGTTTTGGATGTAGCATCGAGCCGTTTTTGTGCGTTGGCGGCTATCAGTTTGCGTAACGGGGATGACGGAGCAAAAACCCCGTGATAATGCCTTCGATGACGTCTAGGATATGTTATGAAATGCGAAATACGTTCGATAAATTCTACAGGTTCTAATTGAATAAAGATTTTGCCTGTGTGGCATGTTTTAGGGAGACGGTAGTTGATCCAAGGACCATTAAACCGGATGTTTTCGCTTTTGAATGGAGGCCTAGCACAATAGCGTATGAGCCTCTCTAGACCATCTTTGTCCCAGGATTCTATTTTGACGCTCGCATTTAACGAAAAGCCACTAGTTTCATAAGAGAGCATCTTCAGCATATCTTGCCTATCGAAGAATTTTCGCCTGTGAAAATATGCAAGAACTCGTTTTTGAATGGCTTCTTGTGTATCTGTAATATCATCTTGAGTAAGTGTTGATTCGTGAAATGACAGGTCTTCTTTACCACTGAAAAGTCCGTCAGCAACAATAATGTGAAAGTGAGGGTGATAATTGAGAGTATTACCAAAATGCTGGATAAAGCTTATGGCACCGATTTGAGGAGCCTGGACATCAGGATTGTTAGCTATGAGCGTTTTTCGGATCTCATCCATTACTATCTTGAGAACCGTTTGGAGAGTGGCATGGTTTTCGAGATAGTGACGTATCCTCAAGGGAAAGCTCATCACAAACTGCCTGAAGGGTACACGGGGAAGGAGCTCATCAATGAGATGCGCTGCAGTTTCCACCATAGAGCGCTGGTTGCAGCTGGGACAGATTCCCCTGCCTTTGCATGAAAATGCAATCAGAAAATCCTTGGAACACCCATCACAATGGGCACAGGCAAAGCCTTTTGCCAAAATTCCGCACCCCAAATATTTTTGGAATACTTTGTCGATATAGTGTGGAACC
>JAJFUY010000282.1 GCA_021372185.1 Chlamydiales bacterium
ATCTTTTTATAACCCTATGCTTGCAGGTGTTGTAGCTGATTTAGAAGCAAAAGGCCTCATCACCATATCAGATGGTGCAAAATGCATGTTTTTAGATGGCTTTCAAAATAGAGATGATGAGCCTTTACCCTTGATGATCCAAAAATCAGATGGTGGCTACAACTACGACACCACCGACATGGCAGCTATGCGCCACAGAATAGGTACAGAAAAGGCAGATCGCATTATCATTGTAACTGACGCAGGCCAGGCAACCCACTTTCAGATGATCCATCAAGCTGCAATCAAGGCGGGCTATCTTGATGAAGCAAAAACAAGATTTGATCATGTGCCCTTTGGCGTGGTTTTGGGCACTGACGGCAAAAAATTTAGAACACGATCTGGTGAAACTGAAAAGCTTATCGATTTGATAACAGCCGCTGTAGTTAAGGCAGAAGGCATATTGCAAGATCGCAACCCAGAATGGCCCATTGAGGAGCAAAAAAAAGTGGCTCTAGCACTAGGTATAAACGCGATTAAATATTCAGACCTAGTAAGCCACAGAATTAGCGACTATGTTTTTAGCTACGAAAAAATGCTACGCTTTGAGGGTAATACTGCAGCCTTTATTATGTACTCATACGTACGTGTACAAGGGATTATCAGAAAAGTTGGAATAGATCCAAAAACGCTCATTGCAAGCCAACAAATCACTCTCACACATCCACAAGAGGTGGCTTTAGCTCTGCACTTGGCACAATTTGCAGAAACACTCGGCCAAATGGCAGAAGACCTCATGCCAAACCGCCTCACAGAATACCTCTACAGCCTAGCTGAAACCTTCAACCAGTTTTTCCGCGACTGCCACGTAGCCGGCACACCAGAACAAAACTCCCGCCTCCTACTGGCAGAGCTCACGGGTCAAGTCCTAAAACAAGGCATGGAACTACTAGGCCTCGTCACAGTAGATCGTATGTAAAGCCCTAGAAAAGAATGCCAAAATGCCAAGCCTGACCCCGTTTGCCGTTTGGACCCCGTTTATGACCCCGTTTTACCCCGTTTCTTTCACCTTTCACCAGGTCTGACCCAGATTATTTTTATGACATGGGGAAAGCGTGAATCGCATAATAGCAGAGCCCAGCACCTATGTATCCCTATTTCCTAGTATGTATGAACCTAAGAGGCTGTGATCAGATTATCAAATCTGGCCACACTTTCTTTTTTCTATGCTAAAAATTCTTGCAGCGGTAGAATGCAAAAAAAATAGGAGAATCGACATGAATTTACAGCCAGATTCACCACAGCAAACTTCAGGATATGCCCTGAAGGCATTTGTTGATCAAAAACTTCCCGGTGAGGTCGGGACATCAAAGGTTCTCTTAAAGCTCGTCAATGGCCAGTTAAAGCCTATCAGTGCAAATGCACACGGGCTTATAGAAGGCTTTCAGCGATTTTTTGGTCGCTTGGGATTTGGCCCTTACAGCCTCCAAAAGGTCGCAACCCACGTTTTACAGCTTGCAAAAGATCCTGGGTGTACTACAACACTTCAGGATGGTCTCAATTTGCTTCGTGACAAAATTATCAAGCACAATCAAAGATCATCGCCTATCTTCCATGTTAAAATAGCAGACCTTGCTATGGGTATTGTTACCTCTACGAAAATTGAACGAACGTCTATTGATCCTGAAATAGATAAGCCTTTTCTTGTCGCATTTGAACAAGCACATAAAAGTGATGAAGGTTTTAAAAAAATACGAACAGTATTGCAAGATGCTGGTATTGGATTTACCTGCGACGCGCAGCAACAAACGTTTACCTTTCATCATGAAATTCGTGAGGTGATAGCAATTATTCAAGCTTTTGGTTTAACGAATGAATTTCGCCCATCTAAAGATCTTACACTTATGGCTAATCCAATTATGGTGACAATGCATAATTTGGTACCGGGTAAGTTTCAGGTGAAGGACGGAGCCTCCGAGGCTTTTAAAGATCGAATGGATACGCTTTTACAAAATGCTCGTACTTGGGTTACTGAACAAAATGTAGAACAGATTCAGATAAAACAAGAAGTCAGCGACCCAAAAGCTCTTTTAGATGAACACGATGGAATTATTTTTGGAGAGAATCATAAAGATAATGCTGCACGAAAATATCTTGTAGAAAATATGGCTGAAATGAAAGAAAAAGGGGTAGACACCCTCTTTTTTGAACATATTTGTTACGATACTTTTCAGACATATCTAGACGCCTATTTTGAATCTGAAAGCGATGAGCTCACTGAACCCCTCAAACAATTTATAGCCAATATTGAACAGCCTGGCTCACCAAAAGAATACTGCTTTAAAGATGTGATAGTAGCAGCAAAAAAAGCAAATATTCGCATCGTGGCAATAGATACGAGTGTAAGCTATTCATGCGGTGTTGATAGGAAGCTAGGTGTAGTAAATTCTGAAGAGCGCAATATAGCCATGAACTATGTCGCCACAAAAATAATTGAACGCGAAAAGAAAGGAAAATATATCGCGCTTATGGGCAGCAGCCACGTCGCTTCGCGCTACGCCAATATTCCAGGCGTCGCAGAGCTTCTTCATCAGCCTTCTGTTGTGATGGAAACGAGTAGAGATGAAAACCAGACAGCACCTAAAATCCAAAGAAATATAAAAGACCTCCATGGAGAAATATCCCATGTAGGCCTTTATATTCAACAGCCTCCAAGTTATTAGTGTGAAAAGGGCCGGGCCCAATGGTGTCAACTTAAGCGTATTACCCTGCACATCAACATCTTGCATTAGCACACCCTTCTGTATACATGCTTTTCTTTTTTTAAACCGATTCGCATATATTGCCGTCCTGGCCGCACTTTTATCTTTGACCTTCTAGCTATTTTTTCAAACCTTTCCCCAAATTCTGATGCAGATATATCACCCATGACCATTTCAAAAACTGTCTCTCGCAAGGAGCCAAATATGACGCTACGGTTTATTCTCTTATCAGGTGGCTTATCAACATCCCATGCGCCTTCTTCTTCTAAACAATGGAGTTGTAGAAGGTTGACAATTAACAATGTTGCATAGAACTCTTGCAATACCGCCTCAACACCAATTCCTGAAAAATTCTCAAGCTCTAAGGAAATTTTCTGTTTCTTATAGCCTTCCTCGCATCCGCTCCAACGAAGCCAATAGACATTCATTAGATCGGCTGGTGTCATTTCATCTTGATTGGTTAGAGAGGTCAGCAATACACATTTTTCTCCGGATGGAAGAAACCGTATGATAAGCCGTAGTGGAGGAATATCAGGCATTACGTAAACAATACAGTCACATTCTCCGTAGATGCTCAAATTAGCCTTATTAAAGTTACGTGGAACTCTAAAAATAAAATCTGCTCTCAGAGACAGAAGCATTTTAATCCAGTCGTAAGAAATATAGCCGCGATCAAAAACAAAAACTATTTTTTCTTGATCATAACTTTTGAATAGGTTGGTAACCAACTCTATTTGCTCTTTTGCAAGTGTACGTTCAGCAAAGCTGATTGGTCCAATCTCAGCGTTAATCACAATGCCGGTAGTAAGTTCTACGATCTCAGATATTCGGGCCATAATAGGATCTTTTTTCTTGTTGAAGCCACTTGAATTATGGCGACCGAAATACTCTTCATTTTCTTCGGATTCTGGAAGCCGAATAGT
>JAJFUY010000284.1 GCA_021372185.1 Chlamydiales bacterium
ACATACAATAGCCCCAAACTATAACTCAATTGGGAAAGCCCAAGTATTGAACGTTCGTGCAAGTTGTGGAAGTTATTGTTAAATCGGTGTGTGGTCGAAAATTAAGAGCGGTAAAAAATTACCGCACTCCAGAAGCTTCGCTAGTAGTTATGGTATTATAATTCAAATGTCCAAACTCGAGTGAGCCGAGTTAATACTCGGCTCTTATCTGCAAGGAGATTAGGGCATTTTGTCGCCATCTCCACCTTCGTCATAATCACATGTTTTATCGCAGCATCTGCAGCCTCTAAAGAAGCCTACAAGTCCCACAAGACCCGCAAGACCCACTACGATATACACAACGTGAGAAATAACTGATCCCACACCAAATAGATAGGTTACTAAATTGAAATCTAAGAGACCCACTAGCCCCCAGTTAAGGGCACCAATGATGAGAAGAATACCAACGATTTTACATAAAACACAGCAGCGTTTTACCATAAATTCCTCCTTTTGGCACTAGGATAGTCCCCCCTACCCTTACCAATCTTATGTTACGAGATCCCAAGCGAATTGTCAATTAATTTGTTTAATCAGAGAGCAAAACTCGCCTTTTCCTAGGCTTTTTGCTAATAAATAGAGGCCTTCAGTCAAAGGATACCCCTCTAAATTAGAGGGAAAAACATCTTCTAAGACTTGAGTAGGGGTTAAAGCTGACCCCAATTTCCAAAAAAGCTCCATATCCTTTTGGGCCGATTTATAAACCTCGCCTAAACTTGTAAGCGAGGCCATTTCAGGCTCTGTAAGCTGGTTTTTTTTGGTAAAATCAGTCAAAACAGCCTCTACATCAAGGGCAGCCAGCTGATTTTTTATGCGTAAAAATCTGTGATATTCTTCTTTTTCCAGGATGAAAAAATCATGAACCTTCTTCCAAAACCTTGCTGCTACTTCCTGCTCACGCATTTCTTGGCAGGTCTGTTTAAGTGACATATACTGTTTATCAGGCCGAGTATAATTATCATTCCAGGGAAGAGTAGTTGGAACATGCCGGCTTGTACTAGAAATAAAATATTCTGACAAATACAAGAGCAGCACGTAAGGCAAAGACTTTTTAAAGCAGGTATCAAGGCCAACAAAGAAATGAGTGGGAATAGCACGTTTTGGATAACGGCTTCCACAAAGATGGTATGCCGGCTGTAAAAAGGAATGGCCGCGGCTGATAGTGATAAAGTTATTTTCTTCATTGCCCATGGGGACATTTATACAGAATTTAGGGCGTATTAATGACTCTGATATATCAGCCAGAGTTTGCACTGTAACCCACTCAGGAAAGAGTTTTTCATGATCCTTTCCTGCCAGAATATCAGACAAATTCCAAAACGATAAATTATACTTAGACCCTCGGCCATATTGATAGCCGCCGCAGCCTACAAGATCGTTTTGGCACTCTTTGGCGTACAAGGCGCATGTAAATATGTTGCTAAGAGAAACATACATGTCATCATCAACCATAAAAATAAAATCGCCCATGCTGTTAGATGTTCCAAAAGTCGCTTTTTTCATAAATGTTGTTAAACTGCTTTGTGGTAACAGAAGAATTTCTGACACATCTTTGCAGCCGGCTCTAATTGCTTGCTGGATAACGCCCGTCAAAAAAAACTGGCAGTTTCTTGCTCCCCCAAAACCAAATGACCCGTTAGGTGCTGTCACGATAAGGTTTTTTACGCCCAGTTTAGTTGCAAGCGCTTCTGCTTCACTTTTAGATACATGGATAACATGACCATTTAGCTGGCTGATATAGTCACTATTTTTCTTATAGAGCGCATCTTCTGACTGATCAAACACCACTACGGGGTTTTTATTAAGCGGCGCAGCCAAAAATTTTTCCAGCGCAGTATATCCACCCAAAACAGACTGAAGAGCACATTCTTTTGATAAATCTTTCCCGCATGTGGCAATGCAAGTTGTAAAAAGGCTCACACCATCTTGGTAGACCGATTTTTTGTGAATGGTAGCTTCAAGATGTGATATAATATTGAATACAAAAGAGAGTATAGAGCGCAGCTCCTCATTCCGCATTGACAAAAGCGTTAAAGACAAGCCTTGCATACCTGAGAGCAGCTTTAGCAAATTTTGCACTTTTGCGACAATACAGGAATTTTCATTTATAGCCTGATGATATATTGTAGGATAGGCTTTTAGTCCAAATATCTTTGCAAACACACCAAAGTCTTCTTCAGTATATTTGTAAGCATAAAAAGGCTCAAAGCCTTTCAATGATAACTGCTGCTGCACCTTGACGCTTTGTCTTTGATTTTCAGTTTCGGCTGCTGCAAAAATACCTTCAAAAAGGTGGTGCATGGATATGTGCAGCACATCGACAAGCTCATGAAAAGAGGTATACAATTCCTTCGTTTTGGCAATGGCATGATCTTTGACTTGTCTGTCATCTAAGGTCTCTGCAAGTACGTCAGCATCATAGTAATGGCTCTTTAAACCAGCTATCAATGACTGAAAGCGACTGTCAAACTCTTTTATACACCTGAACGTACCCTCTCGAGGCTGTTTAAACAAAAACGATAAGAATTGAAGAGACTTTTTTTCTGGATAGGATTGTATAATGCCTTTTACAGATAGATGAAGAGCGAGTATTTGCACAACTAAAAATTCAAAACAGCCTACATACACTGCTGGATTAATATCAGAATAGTATAACCCGTACAAAATCTCAGTCACAAGAGTTTGAGAGGCGTCATCACCTATTGCATGTTTTTTTAAAAAGTCAGCCAGATCAAAATCAAAGAGCTCACTGATTACAGCAACACCAGTTACTTGAATTGGCAAGTGAAAACAGTCTACAAGCGCATCTGTCAGACCCTTTAACACATCAGGCTGTTTAGCAGTATTACAACCTTTAAAGGACGCCAAAATGCTTTTAATCACCCTCAATTGCCTTTATGCGCTTATTTATTGGTGGGTGTGTGGCAAAAAGTGAAGAGAGCGTGCCATGATCATCTAAATACAGGTGTGAGTAGGCCATACCAGCTTGAGGCATGTCTTTGACTGACTGATTTTCAATCTTTAAAAGTGCTCCTATAAGACCTTGAGGGTTACGTGTATACTGAACTGAGGATGCATCGGCTAAATACTCACGCTGGCGGCTTACAGCAGCTTTTAAGATGGATCCAAACAACCAAGCAAATGCACCGGCACATAAAAAAAGAAAGGCTGCAAGTAATACAGGATTTTGCCCCTTACTATCAGATCTTCTACCGCCTGAAAACTGGAGCATTCGTAAGGCTAAGTATAAAATGCAATAAAAGCCCATGAGCATAGCTGCAAGGCGTAAACCAATTAACATATCCCCATTAGCAATATGACCAAATTCATGCGCTACTACACCTTGCATTTCATCGCGTGATAATAGCTCAAGAGCACCAGTTGTTACAGCAATTACAGCATCATCTGTTTTAAGTCCTGCTGCAAAGGCATTTATCTGATCTGCATCAATAATATACACTTGAGGCACAGGTAGGGATGAGGCAAGTGCACACTCTTCTACAATATTGAGCAGTTGTGCTTCTTTTGGGACTGCAGGATCAGCCAGTCGCCCATCCATAGATTCTGCTACATAGGCTCCCCCTGATGATAAAAAACAGGTGTACTGCACAAAGGAAGCTATAAACGTAATAGCCATAAACAAAAGACCAAAAATAGGCACCGTAGTATCAAATGGGTCTTCAGACCAGTAGCGCATGCCAAACTCTAAAACACCCGCTGCCACTATGGTAAGAGCCACAAAAAGGCAGAGATAAAGAGTAGTGCGTCGTCGGGCTTTACGCTTTGCTTCCCAAAAATTCATCACCATTTAAAATGATACCTTCACAGCTTTTTTCGCTTCTTGATCATCAATTTGATACTGATCTGCCGGATGGTGGCCAAAAGCGGATGCCATAAGCACTGCAGGAAAGGTCTGCTGAGCTGTGTTATATGAAAGCACTTGGTCGTTATAGGCCTGTCTTGCAAAGGCAATTTTGTTTTCTGTTGAGCTAAGTTCTTCTTGAAGGCGCGCCATATTCTCACTGGCCTTAAGCTGTGGGTAATTTTCAGCTAACGCAAATACATTTGTCATGGCACCTTTTAATGCCGCTTCTGCGCCAATTACAGGCTGTAGTGAGCTTTCTGTAGGGCCACCATTTTTTTGCAAAGCTGTAAGAGCAGCCGATGCCTGATTACGCGCTTGAACTACAGCCTCAAGAGTCCCCTTTTCATAGCCCATGTATCCCTTTACTGTTTCGATTAAATTAGGGATCAGGTCATAGCGTCGCTGAAGCTGCACATCAATTTGGCTCCAGGCGTTTTTTACCTGGTTTCGCGCCATAACAAGGTTGTTATAAATCCCAATAGCAAAAATGACGAGTAACGCCAAAATGCCACCAATAATAATTAAGCTACTCATAAACAAGCCTCCTTAGCCATTAAATTTTTAGTTAACCCACCTATGCCACAACGGGCCTAAAAATACAAAATACAATTTTTAACACAGAGTCACAGAGGAACACAGAGAAAAATGCACCCTAGCCATAAAATATAAGCATTTCATTCATCGCGAAGCGGATTTTTCTCCGTGCTTCTCTGTGACTCTGGTGTTAGTAAATTGCTTGACTTTATCCCTAATAATCTTTATAATTATATTTTAAATTTGGAGATTACTATGGCTTTTCGCTTTTCTTTAGTGGAGCTTTATTTACAGAATAGACTTGAAACGCATCGCCAAGAAGTGGCTCATAAAGAGACGCTCTTAGAGCTGAAAGAAAAACGTGCCAAAATTTCTCAAGAAATTGACTCGCTTGTAAAAGATCACCCGTGTTGCCTGTACCATTCGCTCTCAAGCGCCGGGCAACAACATGATGCTCTAATGGAGCAATTTAACAGCCTTTCACAGCAAATTAACCAAATTTCTTATAAATTAAACGTGATTGGCAATGTAAAAGAAGTAGAGACTGCGATGAAGCTGTCAGGCGATGACATTGCTAAAACCCCATACCATCACCTTACAAAGTATAAATCTTCTCTTAAGCGTTATCAAGCTGCTTTAAGTTCTTGTTCATACTCACTTATCTCAAACCGCCCAAGCCTAACAAATGCACTTGGCGCCCTCAAGCAGCAAATTCAGGCTGTTGATACGAGATTGTTACAGGTAAGCTCTTAATAAGAATACAAAAAATATTAACAGGATCTAGCAGGATCTGGCAGGATAATACAAAAATATAGAGATGGTTTTTGTATTATCCTGCCAGATCCTGCCAGATCCTGTTATTTTTTTCTTATTTTGCAGCTTTTACTTCGTCCCACACCCTGTTATAAGCCGCATTTACGCTTCCCAAATCATGAATAAGCTCTAGCTTTTGTAAGGTTTCATCTACTAAGAAGCTCTTGAACATCTTTTGTAGGCGTGGATCAACCTGTGGCAGAGCCTCAACATTGGGGCAAAAAAAGCAAGTAAAGTTCATGTTGACAGCAGCCACTTGCGGATCATACAGGTAGTTGATAAACTCGTGTGCAAGCGCTACTTTTTGGGCATTTTTGGGGATTACCAAAAAGTCAATCGTAGTGGTGGTGCCCTCAAGTGGTATACCAAAGTCAACAGATTCATTTTCTTGCATTACCTGCAAAATGTCACCACTATAGCCCTGTACAACAATATACTCGCCGCTAGCAATACCATTTTTGTACTGCTCACTTTCAAATTTAGCTAATTGCCCTTTCCAGGCTATGAGCTGGGTCTGAGCACGGGCAAGCTCATCGAGTTTTGTGGTATTAGCACTATACCCTTTATATTTTAAGGCAGCACCTATGGCCTCACGAGGGTCATTCAGCATAGTCATGCGACCTTTAAGGGTGTCACTTGCAAAGACTGACCATGAAGGGTCAAAATCTGTTAAACGATCAGTTCGCCAAGCAAGTCCTGTTGTAGTCATCATGTAGGGTACACCAATACGAAGTGCGTCTTTTCCAACAAGCGCCTGAATTTCTGGAGATAAATGGCGTAAATTTGGCAGTGCCTCTTTATTAATAGGCTGTAGCATATCAGCTTGCTGCATAACCTCTAAAAAGTAGTTACTGGGCACTAAGATATCGTAGCCACCTGTTCCGCCCAAACGTAGTTTTGCAAACATGGATTCATTTGATTCAAACGTATCAATCACCACCACGCAGTCATGTTCTTTTTCAAACTGCTCCACAATTTCTGGCTTTATATAATCGGCCCAAGAGTAGATATGAAGTTCTGGTTTTTTAGACCCGCATGCAGTGCATAAAAGCAGCAATACAAGAAGTAAATAGTTCATTTTTTCTCACTTAGATGGTGGCTAAACCATACAATACAGAACGTTACAACAATTAAAATAGTAGATAAGGCATTTATAAGTGGCGGTGAGCCAAATTTAATCATGCCATACACATAAATAGGCAGCGTGGTAACTCCAGGGCCCACAATAAAGAAGGTAATTACAAAGTCATCAATAGACAAAGTAAAGGCTAAAAGGGCTCCTGCTATAATTGCAGGCGATAAGTAGGGAATCATCACCCTTGTAAACACATGCCAGGAGTTTGCCCCAAGGTCGTAAGCCGCTTCTACAAGTGCATGGTCAAAGTTTTGCAGGCGCGCTCGCACAAGCATAGTGACATAGCTTATGCAAAAGGTCGTATGGGCAATAAACACAGTAAACAGCCCCAGCGGCCACTGTAAAGAGACAAAAAAGAGCAGCAGGCTGACGCCCATTAAAATATCAGGAATAATTAACGGTATGTAGATAAGTGCATAGTGCGTTTTCTGGATGTAGGATTTGTATTTATACAGCGATAAGGCCGCAAGCGTACCCAACACCGTTGCCACAATCGTAGAACAGCTCGCAATAAGTAAGGAGTTTGTAAGAGCTGACCAGATAGCTCTTTCATTCCACAACTTTTCATACCATTTGAGTGAAAAACCTGTCCACACCCCGCCAAAGCGAGATTCATTAAATGAATTGGCAATAAGCACAACGATAGGAAGATACAGAAAAAACAGAACACCTGCAGCAAGTAGTAGCGATACACGGTTTGATTTCATGCAAGACCTCGCTGTTTTTCACCCCGAGCATGTAAATAAGCTGATAAGGCAATAGGAAGCAACACCACAAGTGATAACACGCTTGATAAGGCACTTGCCTGAGGTAAATTACGGTCGATAAATATGCGCTGGGCAATTTTATTGCCTATCATCTCACTTGTTGTTCCCCCCACAACATCGGGAATAACGTATGCACCAATAGCGGGAATAAATACAAGAACTGCAGCGGTAACTATTCCCCTACGTATACCTGGAACAAAGATTTTAAAAAATGCGTAACGCTCTGATGCACCCAAATCTCTTGCCGCCTCAATAAGGTTATAGTTAAATTTTACTGACTGGGCATAAATGGGCAAAATGGCAAATGGCAAATATGAGTAAATCATCACAATAAGCACTGTGCCAAGGTTGTAGAGCAAAAATGTATCAGCATCAATGATGTGTAAAAAAGTAAGGGTTTTACGCAGTACGCCTTCTGGGTGTAGTAGCGTTTTCCAGGCAAAGATACGCACCAAAAAACTACTCCAAAAAGGCATAATGACTAAGAGTAAAAAGAGCTTTTGCACCTTTTCTGAGGCTCTTGCCAAATAATATCCAAGCGGAAGCGATACTGACAAGCACACTATAGTTGTCAGAGTGCTGAGCCAAATGGTACGCCAAAAAATGGCTCCATATTCCGGCCCAAAAACTGAGGTAAAAGTGGCATCTGTCCAGCCTATTCCTACCCCTAAAATGGGGTCAAAGGGCTTAAAGGCATACGCAAAAACAAGGAGTGTGGGAATAAGAAAAAAAACCGCTAGCCAGCCAAAAGAGGGCAGCGTAAGGCCAATTTCTTTTAAGTAAGGCTTTAAAAAATGACGCAAGCTCTTCATTCTTTAGACCCTTCAACAATCCCTAGAGGCTCGATATCAGCATCCGCAGATGTTTCTTCTTCTTGTTGAAAGTCTTCTACTTTTGAATACTTTTCTAGCATAAAGCCATCGTCAGCATGCCAGGTAATCCACACTTCGTCGTACCAAGAAAGCGGCTTTTCATCGAGTAAAAAGCGGCTATGCTGCTGGAACACGCCTATACGCTGGCCTTCTACGCGTACCCAAAATTTTGTGTGGTCGCCTTTATACACAACGTCTTCAATAACCCCTTGAAAGAGGTTATGATTTGGCGAAACTTTTGGCTTTTCTCTTGAAATTCGTATTTTTTCTGGGCGTATACTTAAGTGGACAAGCTCGCCTACAGAAATCTGTTTATCGTTGTAGCAAAGAATATTCGGAAAATTTTCCATTTCAAGAGAACTATAGTCATTGGCAATTTTACTTTCCACTCGGCCATCAAAAAAGTTTGTATCACCAATAAATGCCGCTACAAAGCTACTTTTGGGCGATTCATAGAGCTGTATTGGCGTACCTATCTGCTCTACACTGCCATGATGCAGCACTGCTATTTGGTCTGATACTGCCATCGCTTCTGTCTGATCGTGCGTAATAAAGATAAACGTAATGCCAACTTCATCGTGGATAAGGTCAAGATCCATCAGCATTTTTTGGCGCAGCTTTAAATCAAGCGCAGCTAGTGGCTCATCTAATAAAAGCACTCGTGGCTTATTTACCAGCGCACGAGCAATAGCTACGCGCTGCTTTTGGCCACCACTAATCTGATCTGGTTTTTTATGGCTGCAGTGCTCAAGTTGAATCAACTTCAGCATCTTATGCACTTCTTCTTTGATATCATCCTCTTTACGGTTAGCTACACGCAAACCAAAGGCAATATTTTCAAAAACAGTTAAGTGAGGAAAGAGCGCGTACTGCTGAAAGACGGTGTTGACAGGCCGCTGGTTTGGCGGAAGGCCGGTGATATCTTGGCCATCAATTAAAATTCTTCCAGAATCTGGTTGTTCAAAGCCGGCAACAAGCCGAAGAAGGGTTGTTTTCCCGCAGCCGCTAGGGCCTAAGATCGAGAAAAACTGCCCACTTTCTATCTCGAAAGAGACATTTTTAACCGCTGTAACATCTCCATACGATTTAGAGACATTATCAAAAACAACAGAACCAGAAACTGTTTTATCCATCTCACCTCAAAAAATAACGAATGCAGGATCATAACACAAACTTCTCAATGCTATCTAGCTTGTCTTTCTGAAGTTTGATAAAGGGGCGCTTTTCTTTAACAAATTGCACACTTTCTTCAACCGTTTTAAACTGTTCTGGATGCTTTTTCCTGAGGTGGGCAACGATAACAGCGGCGCTTCTTGTTCTTCCAGCTTTGCAGTGTACATAGACTTTTTTGCCAAGAGCTTGTTGCTTTTCAATATATTCAACGCCCTTTTTAATAGAATCTGTAGTTAGTGGGCTAAAATCTGCCGTTTGAATCTGGAGTTGGTCTATGCCAAGTGACTCCCAGTCTTTTGGGGTAACTGGATCTGATAAAAGCCCCAAACTTTTGTTTTCAAACCCTTCTACTAAACTTAAGATAGCACCCACACCCTCTTCTTTGAGGAGAATGTGATCATTAGTATTTTTTAAAGGCAGCCTTCCCAAAATAAGCGAGTCATTAATTTTTGAATAGCTTGGCCACTTATCTGGAGAGAGTTTATTTCTCAAATACCCGTAAGAAAGGGATGTTTCATAAATAAGGCGTTTCCGACAAGCAATGGCTACGCCTGCCACTAGGGCAATACCTGCTGCGGCTATATCCCAAGGGGCAAGTACGGCTAAAGTGACCACAGCGGCTGCCGTCCAAACCAATGGACTTAAAAGAATTCGTTTAAACACACTTGCCACAATAATTTCATGCTTTTTTAGTTTTTCTGATTCTTCGGTCTGAATAGTAAAATCTTGCGAGGTACTATTTTCTATACTTAACATATGCTATACTACTTTGATGCCTGTTTTTTCTATACTATTTCTTTTAGGTTTTTTGAATGCGTTGCATCACAACAACGCCAACCTTTCCATCTATTTTTCAGAAATTGGCTTTGAAAAAGATGCTATAGGCCTCTTTTGCCTACTGGCCTTTCCTTTTAGCTGTAAAATTCTATGGTCGCCCATCATCGACTATGTTCCCGTCCCATTTTTTGCCAAAAGCCCCCGTAAAGGCTGGTTGATGGTTGCCCTGTGGGGTATGGCCCTCTCATTTTATGCTATGAGTGCTATTAATCCCAAGGCACATCCGTGGATATTTGGAGCCGCTTTATTTGGCATAGCCCTTTTTGCCGGGTGCCTCTACATGACAGGTATTGCCTACGAACTAGAAAGTATCCCCACCCAAGAGTATAGCACAGGCTCTGCCTGCATCATCACGGGGTTTAGAACGGGCCTACTATATGCAGGTGCTGGCATGTTATCAATTGCTCATCTTACAAGCTGGTCTTCTGCCTATCTTACAAATGCTCTACTAGTATTTGGAGCAAGTATTGCCATACTGGCCAACAAAGAGCCCTATAAATCAAACGAAACTCTTTTAGATAAAAAATCCCGCCTCAAGGCTCATCCCTCTTTTTTTAAAGGACTCGTATCAGAAACGCTCATAGAGCCATGCAAGAGCTTTTTTCAGCTTTCCTCTTGGCGCTCAGTAGTTGTTGTCATCATCATGTATAAAGCATGTGATCATATGTCAAAGCCTATGGAGGGGCCATTTTACCTCGATCTTGGCTTTAACAAGCAAGACCTAGCACTGGCTGCCAAGACATTTGGATTTATTGCCACTGTTGCCGGCGCCTTCTTTGCAGGCCGCATCCTCAAAAACAAAAACCCCTTTTTAGCCGTTGGCATCTTAAGCCTTGTGCACACCCTCACAGAATGCGGGTGCCTTGTTCACAGCTTTGTAGGAAAATCCTACACACTTCTCTACCTCACATCAGGTATCTCAAACTTCACAGGCGGCATGGTAGTCACAGCCTTCATATCACTGCTCTGGAAGTTCTGCAACAAACGCTACGCGCCCATACAGTACGCCTTTTTGTGGTCTATATCCTCACTTACCACCAATATTATGGCCTGCATGGGCGGCTATCTTGCCGCATATTGCACCTGGCAAGAGTTTTTCAGCCTCACCTGCTGTATCGGAATTGCATGTTCTGCCAGCCTTTTACTAGTACAAAAACCTTCTCAATCAAAGCGCAATTTAATGGCACTTGACATTCATTAAAACGTGGAATAGCATTTACGCTTTATTTCGTTTGAGGTGAATTATTCATATTAACTTTATTATATTATTTGCTTTATTGGCAACAACTCCAATTAACGCATCAAGTGTTCTTGATATTTTCCCACAAACTGTTACACAAATTGATAAACAGTATAACGCATACCATGATGCCGCCAATGTAGCTATTGAAAAAATTATTTCTATCCCTAAACAACAACGTACTTTTCATAATACAATTAAAGCATTTGATGAAGCGTCTTGTCATTTTGATACAATTTTACGAGTTCTCTCTACACTTGAAATGGTGCATCCTGACATCCAAATGCGAGCTAAAGCGCAAGAAATTTTGCGACAAGCACAGTTAGTTATGAATTCTGCCTTTACTAGTAACAGCTCTATTTATAAAGCGTTCATTGAATATAAAGAAGAAGCTTACAAAAAAGAAACGCTCTCTAAAGAGCAGCGCACACATTTCAAAGACAAAATTAAATCATTTAAAATGACTGGTTTAGAACTGGATCATGTCCATTTTACTCGATTACTTGAGCTAACAATCCAGTTAGATGAACTAGAAGAAAAGTTTTACGCCAATATTGCTGAAGATAGTTCATCACTGTATGTGAAACATGAAGAACTTGCTGGTTTGGATGAACAGTATATTGCAAGTTTAGAACGTGATTCTGACATGTATATATTGCCTAATGATAGCTCTACTTACGACTACGTTCTTTCCTTTTGTACTGTGGAAAGCACCAGACGCGCCTATTACAGACTGTATGAAAATAAAGCCTATCCCCACAATGAAGCAATACTAAAACAAGTTGTTACGCTTCGCCATGAAATGGCCACATTACTCGGATATGCAAGCTTTGCAGAATTTGACATGGCACCGCAAATGGCTAAAAATACACATACTGTATTGCAGTTTTTAGAGTCTAAAATGAGTGACGCTATAGAAAATGCTACTAAGAATTTGAGGATGCTCAATAATTCTGAGAGTATATACCCTTGGAATGTTCTCTATCTTTCAACTATTCATAATAAAAAATTTCTAGAAGTCGATCAAGAGAAAGTCGCGGAATATTTCCCTTTAGAACATACATTAAAAGAAATGTTAAGAATTTTCGGTACTTTTTTCACGTGGCAATTTACCATTTTACCTACTCACGATTTATGGCACCACGACGCCATTTTTGTGGAAGTTACCGACCTAAGAAACAAAAAAATTATTGGCCACATAGTATTTGATCTATTTCCAAGACCTAATAAATACACCCACTGCTGCTGTAATGGAATACGTTCTCAAGCAAATGGCAATTCAGCCCTTGCGGTAGTTATCACAAACTTTACAAGACCAACACCAAATAAACCATCGCTACTTTCTATGCAGGAAGTTGTGACATTATTTCATGAGTTTGGTCATGCAGTGCACGACATTGCAGGAGTTGCAGAAATGACAAGTTCTTGCGGAAGCAACACAGAAATGGATTTTGTAGAATCCCCTTCTCAACTTTTTGAAGAGTGGGCCATGGATCCTGAAATTTTAACTCAAATCAGCAGGCACTTTCAAACCGGACTCCCACTAGATTATAACACAGCAGCTAGACTTAAAAGTATTAAAACACTAGATAATGGAACTTCTGGCACTACCACAGCTGAAATTAGCTATTCTTTACAATCTTTATCTATTTTTGGTGATACTCCCAATCAGGATTTTCGTCTGATGGAATCCACAATTTTACAAAAATTAAAACCCTTGGTTTTTGTTGACCGAGAAGTCAATTCGTTATGCAGCTTTGAGCACCTCATAGGCTATGGCGCAAAATACTACACCTATCTCTGGTCAAAAGATATATCAAGGAAATTTTTTAACTACATAAAGACGCATGGTGGCCTCTTAGACCCAAAAATGGGTGACAGATACCTGAACCTAGTTATTGGTAAAGGCGGCAGTGTACCCGCAACCGAACTTGTAGAGAATTTTTTACGAGTTCACTGAGGAATTACACACTTGAAAAGTGCAGTGCGTGACCTCTTTTCGGGCATCGTCGATAAAAAAGCTTGCCTTATAGCGACCTGGGGCAAGGGGGAAGTTATTTTGGGTGGTGCTGTCAAATTGGTAGGTGCCTTCAATTTCAGCATGTAGGTAGTGTGCCATAATTGGCTCGTTAGTATTTGTATCTTGCGAAAATATCCCAACCCAGTCCCAGGTGTGTCCAGGAGCATTTTTCCAGGATACTTCTATTGGGTCAGTAGTGGCAAAAAGGTCTTTTGCAAGTGTAAGAGCTGGAGTGTCAGTATGAGCCTTTAGCACTACATGATCAGAAGACAGCGTACGACCTGATTTTGAAACAAGCGCTACTTTATAGCGTCCCTTTTTTAAATGCTTTGTGGCAAAGCTGTAGACGCCGCGATGCGACTTCACCTTCTTTTTTGCTATAGGCTTATCTGATTGGGACAATACGAGTGTCAATGTCTCAGTTTTTGGACCGTTGTAGTAGACCGTAACTGACTCTGGCATATTTATAAGCCTCTTGTCAGGTGCAACATAGATGGGTGCATGTTGTGGTTCTACATGAAATGATGAAACTACCACTTTGTGATCAGACGGCCATGGAGAAAAGGCTTTTGTGCCTACAACCTTACTTGAGATAGTTTTGGCAGGACCGTTTACATAAATAAAATCGATCCTGTCATGTGGATCATCCTCACTTGGGTTCCATCCTGGAACCTTTGGGCGAAGAGCCCACCAGGTAAAGCCCCGATGCTTTTCTACATTGCCATGAACCTCTCTATAAGAATCTCTAAAGCCCGCCTGTTGCAGTGCAATACTTACCGGCCACTTGACGGATTTTGAGTCTAATGTTGATGGAGTGTTAAAATCTCCAGATAAAAATACGGGGATTTTTTGCTTGGCAAGCTTAGGCAATACATCCAGATGTGACTGTAAGGCAGAAAGGCGTACATTTTTTTCAACCTGCTCTACCTCTTTTATAGACGCGCCTTTTTCTAAGAGATAGGGCCCATAAGAATCGCTTGGAAGGTGCACGTTACTTACTGCAACTATACGGCCCGGCTCTAGCTCTATAAAAACGTACAAGCCTTTTGTGTCTTCAGGGTCGATGATGGGAAACTTCGAGATCACTCGTTGACGTATATTATAATATGGCCAGCCAACAAGCGATGCTATGTAGGCAATTCGCCCTTCAGACTCTTGTATGCAGACAACATCAGCATGTTCTTTTTGTATGATATGCACAACCTGAGCCATGCTTACAAGGGCTCCGCCATCTTCAATGTTAAACTGCATGACGCGAAAACTGCAGGTTGCACCAAGAGACGCCGTTATCAAAAAAAGAAGTAAATAGAGTGTTTTTACCATAACATGAGACTACCCAAACGTGGAATTGTTTTGCAAAGTCAAGTTTAAGGCTCGACTAAAAAAGGGTTGAGGCATACAACTAGAAGGTACGTTGTATTATGAGGTACTTGTATGGCTATTTCTCCTTGTGTTTGTTTTTCTTGCGCGCCTAATTGGACACAACTTCCGGAACTGCAAGTTACTACTAATCCGGCCATGACAAAGGTGCCTAAAGACGTTTGGTTGCACGAGGTCTTTAAAAGACTCGATAAGGCTGCGTTACTAAAAGCCGCTCAAATGTGTAAGCATTGGCGCTATGCGGCAACTCTTTACTATAAGCTAGCTGAGAACACGTTGCGAGGTGCTGGCTGTTTTAAGCCGCTTCTTAAGGATTTTGAGGCATCGCGTCATGTAATTTTTATGGATGTTTCGTCATCTATGAATCAGGACGGAAGCCGCGAAAATGCTTTAGAAATTTTTAAGGAAATTACCGGACAAATTAGATCGGCTATTGCTGTAAATGGGCTCTATGTTTGTAAATTTGCTGAAAAGCCTGCAGTTCGGCATTTCGAGGATGCCGTAAAGGCAGAAAAATTTTTGCACGAACAATCTAAATTACCTGATGGCACACAACTTTCTGCTGCAGTAGATGCAGTGTACGATAAAATTCTGAAACGTGAAAATAAGAAAGAGACGCACTTTTACATACTTTCAGACATGCAAATGCAGCATGATAACGCACTTAACGCTAAAGTATTTAACACTGAAAAACTTTCTGTACTTAATAAAAAAGTTACATTCCACTACTACCCTACAAAAACAGCGGAAAACCCAGTTTTAAACGAAACTGGCAAGCAATATGAACTTGTAAAAGATAATCCAGTCCCTGGCCTAGAAAAGAAAGTTAGCGACTGTATTGAAGTAAAGTTTTACGGTTACCATACTAAAAAGGCAATTATTGCCCCTGAAGTTATACCCTTAGATTAATCAACCCCAAGGCCGGTCCAAAGATTTTGTTTTACGCGCAACGACCAGTCGAGGGTATTAACAACAAACAGTAAATCTCTTTTAGCAGAATCACTGGCTCTTTCATTCATTAAACTTAAGGATGAGACACAAAGATGTACACTACGCTTACCTACCCAAGCAGACCTAAAATCATCGCGCACTTTTTCTGAAAAAGCAGGACCAAAACCAATTGTAAAAAGCGTTATTAACGTTGCACGGACCGCAATCTTTACACGATGTGAGAACGTAAGTGTTTTTTGTGCATCTCCCAAATAAAAGTAAGCTCGGTTCTTGTGCATAGAAATATCTGCCAAATCACTCTGGTTTTGTAATGTATAATTTTGCGGAATAGTATTCCCATCTAAATGCTTAATTTTCATATCACCTCAATAGTTACGCCCAGATTATAAAAAATAAAGTATTAAAATGCAAGCAATATTTTAAAAGAATGCTTTAGATCTGGCTAGATAAAGCTTTTGCCTATCCAGCCAGATCCTGTTTGCAGATTAACATCTGGCTGGATATACTAAAGCTATAACCAGCCAGATCTAAAGGAGAACGCATGTCAAAGCTGTCCATACCATGTCGTGAGCGTGAGGTAGCCATTTTAAACAAGATGTGGAAATCTAAGGAAGCCGAATTTCTTGCCATCTACGGAAGGCGGCGAGTTGGTAAAACCCACCTTATCCGCAGCTTCTTTTCTGACAAATCTGTTTTTTTTGAGTTAACAGGCGTTAAAGATGCAACACTTGCCGTACAGCTGGGCCATTTCGTTGAAAAGCTTGGTAAAATATTTTACGAGGGACTACCGATCAGCCGTCCAAAAAACTGGCTTCATGCGTTTGCTCTACTTACAGAAGCTATGAAAAAAATACCTAAGCATAAGAAAATTGTTTTGTTTTTTGACGAACTTCCTTGGCTTGCAAGTAAACGTTCTGGCATAACGCAAGCACTGGATTATTACTGGAATACAGAGTGGTCACGATTAGCGAATGTTACTGTGGTAGCATGTGGGTCAGCTGCTTCTTGGATGCTTGATAACTTGATTAATGCCAAAGGTGGACTGCACAATCGCTTAACAAAAATCATCCATCTTCAACCTTTTAGCCTCAAACAAACAAAAGAATTCTTAAGTAGCAGGAAAATACAGTACAACTCTCTGCAGCTTCTTGACCTTTATATGGTCACGGGCGGCATTCCCTATTACCTAAAACAGATTGAACGAGGAAAATCAGTTCTTCAGAATATCGACATGCTTTGTTTTAGCCCGGAAGGAATTCTTTATTCAGAATTTGAACGACTTTTTCAGTCGTTGTTTGAAAAAGCCGACATTCACCTACAAATCGTACGAGAAATATCAAAACAGCGATATGGCATCTCTCGAGTTACTCTACTAAACACACTCCAGATTAGCTCTGGGGGCACGCTAAGCAAACGCATTGAAGAACTAGAAGCTTGTGGTTTCGTTAAAACTTTTGTGCCTTATGGGAACAAAAAAAGAGATCTATACTACCGCCTTGTGGATGAATATGCACAATTTTACCTGCAATGGATTGAACCAATTGCCAAAAACACTATTGGAGGATCAGGGTATTGGGAAAAAATAGCATCCACTCCGGCCCGATCTAATTGGGCAGGCCTGGCATTTGAAGCCATTTGCTTTAAGCATAGTAAAGAAATTGCGAATGCGCTTGGTTTACAAAACATCCCCTATACAACAGGTTGGTGGAGCTATCGCTCCCCTGCAGGAACTGCCGCAACAGGTGCACAGGTAGATCTTCTATTCGATAGACCAGATGGAATTATTTCACTTTTTGAAATTAAATACTCCGATAAGGCATTTGCCATTGATAAGCCGTGTGCCAAAATTTTAGCTAACAAAATACGAGTTTTTAATGAGCAGGAGAACACGAAGAAGACACTTTCTCTTGTTATGATCACAACGCGTGGGGTAAAAGAAAATATCTGGAGTGAAGAGCTTGTTGATAGTCAAATAACTCTCGATCAACTTTTGCTCGGATAATCCTAGTATTTTGCAACTAACTCTAAAAGCGATTGAATCAAAGGTATCGATGTTTTAGAATCCTCGAGATAAAGAGAGTAAGAGCGATGTTTAGTGATGTACAGTTTCAATCAGTTGGGTATTTCAAGGGGCATGAGGTAACTCAGCCTGCCGTATTTATTGTAGATTCGCAACAAAAATTGCAAAAATTATGGAATACAGTAAACGCACCCACAATTGATTTTACAACTAAAAAAATTCTCGTTATTAAGGAACAACTCTCCTCTATCTCCTGTAATTTATTTGTTCACAAAATTCAGATAGTAGCAAAAGAAACCCTTCACATTGAATGGAGCAAAATGAGTGATGGGAGTGCATGTGCCGCAGTAATGGGCATGGCGCATCAATTTTTAGTAATCGATCGCACTCTTCAATTTACGAATGTCAAAATTACCCAATGGAAAGAGCCCCCAAAAAGAAGGACGTATGAAGACCACTGGGTGCCCCAAATACCCTCTATCATTGAAAGTTTAGATAAAATTCCACTATAGATGAAGGTCCGTCAAAAAGGCAGTATGTGAATACACCATAGAGACTACTACAGGCTGATTGATACAAGTAAACGCTTGATATTGAGGGAAATTAGTAAAAAGGCACTGAAATCCATTTCTTACGACTTTTATACTTTTTATCTCTAAGATATTTAACGGGGTTGTCAATCCAGTCTTTAACACTTTGCCTAAAGCTTCCTTTGCCGTCCATAATACAAAAACAAAACGAGTAGTATCGATATTCAGTTCATTAGTATATAACAATTTTTCATGTTTTGTGAGATGTGAGTGGATAACTTCACCATTGACAGCATCTTCGATTTCCAAATCGATCCCCATTGGATACGCTTCAGGAAACACTAAAGCCGCCGAAAAATGCTCGCTATGGGCTAAAGAAATCTGTATTTTTTCTTGCAATCCGTACACTACGGGAAAATTAAAAATGCCCGGAGCTACGAACACACGTCCAAGATCCTGTCCAATAAAGGTATGCTTTAGGGCAAGTTTTGCAACATAGCGGCCAAGAAGATAAGAATGCTGCCTCTTTTCATATTTTAAATCTTTAAAAACTGCCAGTTCTTCAGCGTGCAAATATTCGTTATGCTGTTCTACAAGTCTACTTAAAGGCGCCTGTATCATAGCAAGAGTGGCTTTGTAGCATTTGCCACTACTTGTAAACTCTAGCGTCTGGCACGATGATTGAATCTCTTCACTCATACAGTACGCTCTAACGTACGATCAGACATAATACCACAAATAATACCAGCCGTTAGTAAAAGATAGGCAACAAGCGATCCTGCCGTTATAGCCTCACCTAAATACCATGCAGATGAGACCATCCCGATTAAAGGAACTGCCAACATCGATAGAGAAGAGGTTATCGCTGATAATCGCTTATTAATTTCGATAATAGCCCAAAAGACAAAGGCTGTAGCAATACTGCCCTCGTAAAATAATAGGGCTGCTAATGAACCACTCCATGCTATGACTGGTTGAGGCTCAAAAATTAGTGACGCAGTCATCAAAAATAACGTGCCGATAGCTAATTGCCATGGCAATAACTCAATTACAGAACTTGGCCACTTAGTATATTTTGTAAACAATGCTCCAACGGTCCAGACCAACGCTGCCAGCAATAATAGCCCACTTCCAAGTATAGCTGACTGATTGGCCCAGTCAAATGACAGAGGATTAAATAATGCCAAAATACCTAGTACACTTAAAAAAAATCCAATCTTTCTTATAAAAGGAAAAGGCTCTTTAAAAAACAGCACCACCACTGGAATAATCCAGATAGGGGTTGAATAGACTAAAATAGCCGAATGGCCTACCGAGTTATAATGAAGTCCTAAATTCACTAAAAGTATATAGGCACCCATCTGGAGTAAGCCAAGAATACCAATATGCTTTCTATCTTGTTTAGTGGGTACTCGTAATTGCCCTCGCACAATCAAAAAAATAAATAGCAATACAGATGCAATAGCCATGCGAAAAGTCCCAAACCATAAGGGACTAATATCCGCCATAGCAATCTTCATGAGAGGCCAATTCAAGCCCCAAATGAGTAAAACCCCTATTAGTAATGGAATCGTACTCATGAAGACTCGTTTTTATAGGCGTGGTATTCTTTATAATGATCTCTTAGAGCCGCATCTGAAATCATCTGCTGCTGTATCTGCGATGTTCCTTCAATAATTTCTAGTACTTTAGCTTCGCGAAAGAGCTTCTCTGCTACATAGTCAGGATGAAAACCATTAGCCCCATGTACCTGAAGAGCAAAAGAGGCAATTTCATTTGCTACTTTGGAGGCAAAATATTTAGCTGTTGTGGTCTTTAAAGTTGCCTCAGAGTGATTTTGATTGCGCATCATACCTGCTTCTATGCACAAGGCTCTGGCCGCAGAATACTTTGTCGAGCTATCACCAATCATACCTTGGATAAGTTGAAAATTAAAAAGTTTTTTACCAAACTGCTCACGGCTTCTGGCATAACTTACCATGGCATCCAAAGCTTCATGCGCAATGGCGACGCCTCCCCAAGCAATACTGTAGCGTCCATGATCTAACGCATAATTAACAATATAAGAAAACCCTGAGCCCTCTTGTAATAATAAGGCATCTTTTGGAATAGATACGTTGTCAAAAATAATCTCAGCTAAGTGCGTGCCTCTACCTGCCATGGTATCTACGATGGGCTTTACGCTAATTCCCGGTAGCTTCCTGTCTACAAGAAAGGCACTTACCATTGCCCCTTTTTTAGCCATCACCATGTAAAGATCAGCTATACCTCCCATGGTAATCCATTTTTTGCGACCGTTAAGAATAAACCCATCCGCCGTTGTCTCGTAACTTGTCTCAATAGATTTCGCATCACTTCCATGATTTGGCTCAGATAAAGCAAATGCTGCGATTATATTTCCGCAAGCAAGCTGTGGCAGCAAAGTCTTCTTTTGTAAAGCGCTTCCATAACGTAAAATGGTGTGACTCACTAAGGAACTATGAACGGTAATTAACGATCGAGTGGCAGCACAGCCCTTGCCAATAGCCTCAGTAAAAAAACCATACGTCAAAGGATTATGATTTAAGCCCCCATATTCTTTGGGTAGGCTTACACCCAAAAAGCCAAGTTTACCCATTTGGCTAATAAGCTCTCGCGAAACTCCAGACCCATCTTCAATTTGTTTAGCTTGTGGTCTAATAACATTCTCAACAAATGCCGTTGCCTGATCGACAAACTGTTTTTCATCGCTCGTTAGGTGCATGATTCGCTCCTGATTTCGCTTTTGCCAATCCCCGCAATAATATCATAGCTATGTCCATGGCTTTTTTCCATTTTCAATAGCTTCAATCCATTCTGCGTAAACATATTGATGACATCCATTTCAGATAATAGCTCACGATATCCAAGGTTTAATTCGGGATAAATCTCCCAATAGACTCGGCTCAAAACTGAATCAAAAGGCACTAAGATAATGGCATGACCGTCAGCGTTCAAAAATCGCTGGTGGACCTTCATAATGTCTTTTTTATCTTTAAAGTGCTCAACTAACCCAAAACTACATATAATATCATACTCTTTTGTAGTTTGATGAGCAAATATATCGTCTACAACGTATTCAATATCATAATGATTTTCGCTCTCTAAAGCCTTAAAAGCTTCATAAGAAGAAATATTATTATCAACTAGCGTTGCGCTTCCCCCATACTTTTCTAACAGCCACCTAGAAAGAAACCCTGTTCCTGCGCCCAATTCTAAAATTCTAGGATTTTTTTTAATCGGAATATTTTTTAAGAGGTTTCGCAAAAGAACCGTTAACACAAAGGTTATCCTCACTGGATCTTCTTTGATATGGCGTCTCGCTTTATCCAAAATTTCGCCAGCGTTAAAGTTCGATGGCAAGTTTGGAGGTGTTGGCGAAGTAAAATAGGTATGCCAGTCAAAATCTTGAGTCTGTTCTTCAGGCAAAGGGGTGATATACATAGCTAGCTACACTTTCTGTCGATAAGTTGTACAATATTATCTACGCTACTAAAGTTTACCAAGGACATGTCTTCTGGTTCAACAGAAGTATTAAATTCACTTTCAACAAAGTTTAATAACTTCATTGCAAATAATGAATTTACAAATCCGAGAGCAAAAATGTTGTCTGAGTCAGCGATTTGAGCTTTTTCATCAAAATCTACAAGATTTTTCTTAATAAAATCTCTTACTTTGGTACGGGCTTCCATATGTATCTCCTAAACTGTTACTGGGGTTTGTATATCAATATATTTGGGGAACGCCTGAATATAACTCAGGTCATTTTTAAGCAGTAAAATACCTTCATCAGATTTACCGCATTCTTGAAAGTTAGCAAAACGATAGGTGACATACATCATCTCGTTGCGATCAGTTTTGCGAAAATCTGCCAATAGTGTCTTACCCTGCTCTTTTGTCATCTGCATGATATAAGACAATAACACTGTGCCAATACCACGAGACAATACACGACATGACATCAAAAGCAGCATCAAGTGGTTATGATCAGGTTCACACTTTACAAGCGCAAGGCCAATTTTTCCGTAAGAGCCAAATTTGTCTGAAAGTTCACAGACAAACAACTTATGTGATGGAGAATTCATAAAGTACTGAAGTTCAGAATAATCATACGTCTTGCCAGTAGCATTAAGCTGATTTGTTCGTACTGTGAGCTCTTCAGCACGCTTTAGGTCGTATTCTTCTGCTTCAGAGATAACAAGCTGCATTCCTAAAGATGCTAAAAATTCCTCTTTAGGGCCAACATACTTACTTTCTAGCTCGTTTCTTGTGATGTCATCTAAATACATTTGACGACGCTTCAGAGAATCTTCAGTTATAAAGCGAGGATTAAACCTCGGGATATCTAGAATGTTTTTATACTCATCTGCCTGGATACACTGTACCTGAGGCAATGAAGTTGAAACTTCATGCAACTCAAATTGATCATCATCTATAAAAGCTATCGTATCAATGCCGATATTTAAACTTTTTTGTATTTGCTCAATCGACGATGATTTGGCATTCCAGCTTATCTGAGGGTATAAAAAGTACTTTTTTATGCCAAATTTTTCTAGAGCTTGCATGGCAAGATCATGGTTATTTTTGCTGGCAATAGATAGTAAAATACCTCTTTGGTCTAGTTTATAGAGCACATCTTCAATACCAGGGCGTAAAACGAGGTTGTCAGACTCAAGCAGCACACCATCCCACATTGTTCTATCCAAATCCCAAACTAAACACTTCACTTCAGACTTGTGTTCCATAAATTCCCCTAATATTTAAAAAATCCCTGACCTGATTTTTGACCAAGATGACCTGCGGCTACCATTTTATTGAGTAATGGACAGCATCTAAACTTAGGATCTTGAAAACTCTCATACAAAACAGCCAGTGAATCTACGACAGTATCAACACCTATTAAATCACATGTTTCTAAGGGACCCATTTTGTGCCCATAGCCCACCTTAAATATTTTATCAATTTCGCTCGCTGTCGCAACTCCCTCATGTACAAGGAACGCCGCTTCATTCATATACAGGTGTGAAATACGGTTAGAAACAAACCCCGGAGAATCATTAACCACTACCGCCATTTTGTCCAGCTTTTTAAGGAGTGCCATACCTAAGTCTACCGTTTCTTGAGTAGTATGAAAGCCTCGGATAACTTCTACAAAGTTTTTAAGAGGTACTGGATTCATAAAATGCATTCCCAGAACATTTTGAGGATGGCGGCAGATTTGCGCTATCTTTGTAATAGGCACACAGCTTGTGTTGGCAGCCAAAATTGTTTTTTCTGAGCAGTAAGGTTGGATGCTTTCATAAAGGGCTTTTTTACTCTCCCATTTTTCTCGGATATTTTCTATGATGAAGTGGACGCCATCAATACTTTTAAGGTCTTTAGTAAAAACAATGTGAGTAAAAAGCTCATCTTTACTAGGGAGCTTTACATCCTTTTTAAAAAATTGAAGCTTTCTATAATCGGCCAACATGCGCTCTTTTGATTTTTCTAAAATCTGATCTGTTAAATCGTAAAGAACTACAGGAATGTTGTGTATTGCCAGGTCTAGAGCCACCCCAGAACCCATTATACCCGCACCTAAAACAGCAACTTTATTTTCTTGATTCATATTATTTCCTTTGTCTGAATCGTTCTTTCATCAATATTTTGCCTTTAGCTAGATTACTATTTTCTCGGATCATGGGAGCTTTTTCCTCGTCACGCTTTAGAAAATCTGCCAAAGCTTTGATAGTCGGATACTGGAACAGCACCACAATAGGGATCTCCTGCTGCAGCACATTTTTGAGCTTCACACTTAACTTCACAATTTTAATGGAGTTCCCTCCTAAATCAAAAAAGTTGTCATATATACCGATATCGTTACGGTTAAGTTCCTCTTTCCACACTTGTAAAATTGCCTCTTCAAAAGCATTTGCAGGTGTAAATACTTTAGCTTTTGTACCCACGATTATATTGCAAGCGTCAGGTAGAGCCTTAAAATCGATTTTACCATTTACAGTAAGCGGAAATGTGTCTACTTGGATAACATGTGAAGGAACCATGTACGGGGGCAATTTTTGCTCAAGCTGCTGTTTCACATATCGACAATCTTGTTTTTGATCTGCCACAAAATAGGCACTTAAATACTTATTTTGGTCTGCATCTGTTTTTACAAGAATATGAGCTTCAAGCATACCCTGAATAGACATGAGGTTGCTTTCAATTTCCCCTTTTTCAATGCGATATCCACGTATTTTTACTTGATTGTCATTGCGGCCCAAAAATTCCATTTGGCCATCAGCACACCAGCGAGCTCTATCACCTGTCAGATAGAGCCGTTCGTTATCGACATAGGGGTTAAAGCCAAATTTTGCATTTGTCAATTCCTCATCTTTATAGTAGCCAACAGCTAGGCATTTACCGCCAATATATAAATTGCCAGGAACATTTATAGGACAAGGCTGGAGCATATCGTCAAGCACATAGTAGCGAGCATTCTGGATAGGCTTGCCATATGGAATACTTTTCCAGTTTGCACCCACATCTGATACTGGATAATAGTTCGACCAGATTGCTGCTTCAGTCGCTCCACCCATTGCAACAATCAACACATCTGGAAAATAGGATTTTAGAGCCACAGGCATGCCAACTGGTATCCAGTCTCCACTTAAAAATATATGACGAAGGGTTTGGCTACTTTTTGGAGTATCAAGTAATACTGGTAAAACATGCTGTAGGGCAGCTGGAGCTGAATCCCACAGTGTAACGCTCTTTTCTAGTAGTAAAGAAACGAGCTTTGATGGCTCTTTTTGCTCATCTTGTGTAGGTATACATAAAGAACCACCTGCTGCTAACATGCCAAAAATATCATACACTGATAAATCAAAACAAAGAGAGGTGGTCCACAGCACGCGATCTGACGCCGTAATGTTGTGTGTTGTGTTAATCCACTCTATTAAATTTACAACCGGACGATGCTGCAGAGTGACCCCTTTTGGCACTCCCGTGGTGCCTGACGTAAATATAATATAGGCAACTTGTGTAGAATCAATCGTAAGATTGAGGTTTTCTTGGGAATACACGAGTACATCAGAACAGTCGCATCGAGTTTTATGCTGCGTCTTCACCGCACTCTTTTGACTTGATAACGTAACGATAGCATCAAAACGGTACTTTGTAAGTTCATTTTCTATCGTATAGATTTTACGGCTCACATCAATTGTCCCAATCGATGAAAAATGGTTTTGAAGATCTAGGACAAAATCACGACTTAAGAAGAGCTCAGAATCCCAATCCAGCTTGGCTTTTGCATTTTCTGCATGAGCTTTTTTAAGTGACTGCACAAACTCTGCTTTTAGGTGTAAGTCTAAAAGATCCCCAAGATAGAGTATGGCATCAGGCTTTGCCAAATTGATGGCTTTTTTAAGCACTTGCAAGAGGTAGTTTATGCCGTGAAACGACTGAATAACGCTATTGAAGATGATGATGTCAAATTTTTGATCTACAATCTGGTCGATTTCATGAGCTGCCAGATGATATAACGAGATATTCTCTATCTGTCTTTCTGCTACTTTAGCCTTATTTATTTCTATGCAGTTTTCTGAAAGGTCTGTTCCTACATAATGATCGACAAGATTATGAATCTTAAACATCGACAAGCCAGAACCAATACCAATCTCTAACACCCGTTTGGATTTATCACAGTAGGGAGTGATCTTTTGATAGAAGTTATCTTGAAACTCCTGCATCTCCTCTATACTAAAAGGAGCACCTGTATAGCTAGATTTCCACCCACCTTCACTAATCTCATCCTGGGAAGTAGCACTGATATAGTCCCAAAGCTGGCTGTTCATTTTCTCATTTTTTTCAAACTCAACTTCCGCTTCAAAATCATGGCTATCAATCATAAGTAGAGTCTTAAGGCCGTCTATATCCCAATGGAGCGAATTGAGGTTCTTTACAAACCTTTTTTCACTTATCAGCAATGAAATAGCGCACTTTTCAATAATTGTTTTTATGCGATCATAAGGATAGGCAGGATCGATAGGAACATAGCCGCAACCGGCCTTAAGGATACCTAATAGCGTGGCTATACAGTCTATAGACTTATTCATGTATATGCCTACGAGAGGTGACTCTGTCTTCTCTTTTACAAAGCGCCCTATCTGATTGGCACGGCGGTTTAAGTCAGCAAACGTTATAGAATCACTAGACGTAACGCACGCAACTGCATTTGGATTTTTTTCTACCTGGGCCTCAAATAAGCTGCAAAGTGTCGCTTTAGAATCAAAAATTGTATCGGTATCATTGAATTCGTAGATCAATTCATGAAATTCTTTTGCATCGACTAAAGAAAGATCGCCGATAGTCTTTTGAGGATGCTGGGTTACATCAGAAAGAAGGTTTAAGAAATGCCTTGCCATTCGTTGAATGGATTCGGCTTTAAATAAACCTTTTGTAAATTCAAACTCAAATACCATTTTATTATCTTCTATCAATGCATAGAGCGATAAATCATGTTTTGCCGTCTGGTTATTGTAGATATTTTTGAATGCAATGTCAGAATGATAAGTATAGCCTTCCATAAAGTTCTGAAAGATATAGGCTACATCAAAAATGGGGTTGCGCGATACATTGCGCTCTACCTTTAATTCATTTACCAAAAGATCAAATGGATAATCTTGATTTTCAAAAGCAGCTACAGAAAATTGCCGCACCTGATCTAAAAACGCTTCAAACTTTTGATTTGCATGAGGCTTTACACGAATGGGTAACATGTTAAGAAAATGGCCTACAATCTGGCCCGTTTCTTGCATAGTACGACCTGAGGTTGTACACCCAATAATCATGTCATTTTGACCTGAATACTTATGTAAAAGCACTGAAAAGGCCGCCATAATGTACATTGACACAGTACATTGTAGCTCACGGCTTTTTTCTACAATACGCTCATACACAGCTGCATTTAAGCCAAATCGATAGAGCTCTCCTTCAAAATCCATCTGCTGAGGTCTTGTATAATCTAGTGGCAGCTGCATTGCCGGTAAATCACCTTCTAATTCTTTAAGCCAAAATTGTCGTTGTGAATCCAGCTTATTAGAAGCGAGCATCTCATTTTGCCATTCAGAAAAATCTTTATATTGATATGCAGGTAGCTCTAACGTTGTGCCATGATAAAGCTGGCTAATTTCCTGCTCTACAGTTGCCATAGCTACGCCATCCATAAGGATATGGTGGGTATCAAGAATAATATACTGCTCACCATTTGAGCAGTCTACCAATGCCGCACGAAATAGCGGCGCCAGGCTCAAATCAAACGGCTTAATAAAATCTGCTGCCACCTCTTTGATATCGCGAGCGGTCTGAATGCGTGTTAAGCGAAAATCAACCCGATCAGCTATCATCTGAACTGCCGCATCATTCATAAAGCCAAAGCTTGTACGTAAAGACTCATGCCGGTCGATTACCGTTTGCAACACTGCCTCTAATCTATTTGCGTCTACTGGCTCTTGGCATTGATATACTCTGTAGACATTATAGGTAGTGCCTACGTTATTAAAGCTATTTAAAATAAATAGCCTTTGCTGTGATGAAGAGACAGCGTAATATGGCTTGACTGATGCACGAGAGAGCTTTTGCACGAGCTGCTTTTGAGCCAAGGATGAGTTTTTAGCAAACTCTTGTAATGTAGGAAATTTAAAGAGATCAGATAAATTCACACTGCAGCCAAAATGGCTATTTATAGCAGATACTGTTCTGACGGCATTAAGCGAGTTGCCCCCAATGTCAAAAAAGTTGTCATGCAGTCCTACCGGAGTGACATGTAACACCGTACTCCAAATCTGGGCTAATTCAATTTCTGCTCGAGTTGAAGGGGCCACAAAGTCGGCTTTGGTTTCTTTCTGAAAGAGGTTAGGTGCCGGCAGTCTTTGGGTGTCAATTTTACCGTTTGATGTCAACGGCATCTCATCAACCACAACAAAATAGGATGGGATCATGTAATCGGGCAGCTTTTCTACTAAAGCCCGTCTTACCTGCTCAGTATCTTTGCCCTCTTTTAGCATCAGATAGGCACATAAATAAGGTATGTTTTGTGCATCTTCTTTTAGCGTAACAAAGGCAGCAGAAACTTTATCGATAGCAAGTAACTGAGACTCAATTTCAGCTAATTCTATACGGTAGCCTCGTAGCTTGACTTGATGGTCTAGACGATTGATATACTCCATTTCATACGCATCATTGATAACAACTTCGTCTCCTGTACGATAGACACGCTCTAATGATGTGTAGGGATGAGTGATAAAGCGTTCATTTGTAAGCTCTTCTTTATTGAGGTACTTTACTGCTAGCCCCTCCCCCGCAATATAGAGCTCACCTTTGACGTATAATGGTACTGGCTTTAGATACTCATCAAAAACATAGCAGCGATTTGTAGGTAAAGGCACACCGATATTAGAGTGGCCATCTCCAATTTCTCGTAAGGTTATTTCTTTGTAGGTAACGTGAATGGTTCCTTCCGTGATGCCATACATATTAATGAGCTTGGTGGAAGAATATTTTTCTTTAAACTCTTTAAGTCTGACTACATTGAGTGCCTCACCACCAAATACTACAGATTTTAAACGAGGAAGTACGTCTTCACGCATCAATTTAGGTAAGAGGTTATAAAAGGCTGTAGGCGTCTGATTAAGAACGGTTATCCCTTGATTGATGACCATTTGAGAAAACAGCTCAGGATCGCGGGCTGTATTTTTAGGTACAAGTACTAATTTGCCGCCAAAAAGAAGGGCGCCAAAAATCTCCCATACAGAAAAATCAAAGCATTGAGAGTGGAACATACACCAAACATCTGAGGCATCAAATGAAAAAGGCGCGCGGCTGTTTATAAATAACCTAGTTAGATTTCGATGCGAAATAACCACACCTTTGGGATAACCGGTTGTTCCAGAGGTATAGATGATGTAAGAAACAGCATCAGGGCTAATGGCAAGCCGATCGACACTATCATGTTCTCCAATCTCATCTATATGTAATTTTTGGGCAATATCAAGCTTTTCTAAAACGTCATTATGGTTGGAAATAACAAGCTTTGCTTGAGAATCACTCAAAATATACTTTGTTCTATCAAGGGGGTGGTCAAGATCTAGAGGTAAGTACACCGCACCCAATTTAAGAATACCCAGTATTGATGCTATCAAATCAATTGACCGAGGAAGCAAAACAGCTACTATGTCCTGATACTTCACTCCATTTTTTTGGAGTTGAAACGCAATGCTATTGGCTCTTTTATCAAGCTCTTTATAGGTGATACTCACCCCTTCAGATACCACGGCAATGTTATCAGGATAGCGAGCGTAAACAGTCTCTAAAAGATCTGTTACTGAAACTTCAGGATAGTCAACCTGTTCTGGATTCAGTCGTAAAGAGAGCTCTTCTCTTTCAGCCTCACCTATCATATCAATATCAGAAATGTTGATATTGATTGAATGTGCCACGGATTTGACAACCTGTAAAAAATGAGCAATAAACCCTGAAATAAATTCTTGTGAAAAATAGCGGCAATTATAAGTAAAATGTAGCTCAAAGTGCTCTTGAAAGGCTTTTATAAGGAGGTTTGTGTCAAACTTCCCTAAGCCTAGATTACTCTCTATTCTTGTAAAGAGCGCAAGATCTTCATCACCTTGTTCGTAGTGAAACACAACGTCACATAGCGCAAGGGTGCTCATATCCTTGCCAGGGTTTAGGTGCTTGACAAGCTTATCAAATGGAATCTGGCCATATTTTTTGGCCTCTTCCATAGTTTTTTGCACATGCAGTAAAAACTGTGCAAAGGTCAATTCTCGAGTCAACGAAGATTTTAACACTACAAGGTTATTTACTGGGCCAAC
>JAJFUY010000288.1 GCA_021372185.1 Chlamydiales bacterium
GTCAAGACGTTATTCTTAATTGACAAGGTCGGCGGTGTCATATCTTTCCCTATTTTGTAACTTACAATCTCCCTAATCCGAATCTGATTCGTCGAGTCTGTTTCCAGGAGCGCAAAAATGGATGAGGAGTCTGCCGGAATAATAATTGTTGTATCCTTTAACTTTTCTACAGTATTAGTTGTAACTAAAGAATCCCTCTGAACTACTTCAGGAGGCATAAGCCTCTTGCTACATGATGTCGCAAGAAACGCTATTGCAACTATGATTAAAAGGCGTTTAAACATTGTGCGGTTTTTCGATTTTTGTTATGATTTTTACATTTTCAAGCTGCGAGGTCAAAAATTCAACCTGCTTGCTAAGTCCTTTATTCTCTTCCGTTAAACGCTTAAAACCTTCGTTAAGTGCCTTATTCTCGAGTGATAATTGTTCCATCTTAATTTTAAGCTCAGCATTTTGTCCTCTAAGCGTAATTACCTCTATCAAGAGTTTACTGTTTTTCTCAGCCAGCATGTCTACAGAGTTCTGCAGCTGCTGTAGGAAATCATTTTTACGCGTTTTTTTCCCCACGAAATAGGAAGCTACTCCCGCAACGGGTGTTAGACAATAACCTATAATGGTTGTCCAGTCTATATTCTGTAACATGCTCATTGTTTAAAATAAAGTTTAGATTCGATTGCTCTTCGCTTTGTCAAACCTGGCAACGCTTGTAAGACACCATTTGCACGCCCTTTATTCCAACGCGCGAATTGAGTTGCTATTGCGGCATCATCCGGATTTATCTTAGCGAGTTTAAAGAGAGTTGAAGTTTTAAAATTTCCTATTCCAATGTTAAAAATAAGAGAAACAAGGGCGTCGAACTGATTTTGCGATAGTCGAGTCAGATTATGATTGAGAAAAGTCTCAACAGGACGGACATCACCTTGTAACAGTTCTTCTGCTTTGATCTGTGTTATAGACATACCTGTTTGCACATCAGATCCTGTGTGTCCATACCCGATTGTCAATTTTCCGGCAGGGCATATATATGCCTTAAGCTTTAACGACTCAAACTGCTTAATCAGCGCTAACCCTTGTTCACTTGTTTTCATTTCCTTAGAGTTTACTACTCAATTACTTTCCACTTCAGTGCGTCTGTAGCAAAAGCTGCAGAGGAAGTATGATTTTCAAGAGCATAGTAATTTTTACCACCGCTTGACTTAATATCGCCAGCGAAATAGTCAGTAGCGGCAGCCCAGGCTGCAACAGTGATGTTTGCTTGTCCAATTAAGAGTACACCCTTTTTATCTCCTCTTCTTGATCTCCCACCAAAGCGAACTAGGGCTGAGTAGATATCACCATAATTCAAGGCGTCATCTGTGTTCTCGAAGAATTTAACTTCTCCTAATGCGCGTTCAACAGAATCTTTATGCCAGGCCACAGCGGCTCCGCAATGTGTAGCGGCTCCAGCTGCTGTAGGATCCACAGCGGCGTCAGCGAGAAGCCTCAACACGACTGAGCGTTGCATAATGTTAAATGTGAAAAGCTTACCAACGACACCTGTTGCAGCATCGTAGGCGGACAAGAAGTCGCGCTGCTGGTTTGCAGTCATATCGTTTGTGAGCTGGTCGTACATCTCTGCGTCAATCATCATATATCGGCCTTCAGCTGGAATATTCCAATTATTGAATTGCTTTGCTGCCTTTTTTACATCAGACATTTTAAAAGCTCGGCGTAATCCTGTAGCGACGTCAAGGTGTGCGGGCACTATGTCGGTAAACGCCGATCCACTGGTTCGGATGATTGTTCCGCCGGCAGGGAACCATTTGAAGAACGCGTCAACGCCAACGGCGTCGGCCAACACGTTCTTTGTATCCTTCAGAACGCTGTCGCGCTTGTTGTATGAAGTTTCAATAGTTTCAGCATTTTGAATATGCACTGGCGACGATGAATACTCGTCCAGGTTGTAGGTTACATCAGTGTCTGTACGTCTCACTGCAGCGGCAGGAAATACGGCACGATTCTTAGTTACGGACGGTGATGATCCCGCTTGTGGGATATGCACAACCTTACCCGCTAGCACAAGATCATCCGCGTTTACCGCGAATGCCAGGTGAGGATTCGCAGCGTATAACGCTTCGACGATATCCTTTTTCCAAATTTCTTTTTCAACAGCCATTTTTATAAATTTTAGATAATTAATGTTTCAATTAAATCCCTACATGTTGGTAGGTTCTGAGCCGTATTCCTCTTTGAATTTCAGCTTATACAAGTCCGGATAGGTTGATTTAACTTTACCTAATAGGCCCTTCTTATCCATATCAGTGAACGAAAGTTTCTCGAGATCGGCATATTCACCTTTGCCACCTTTACCGAAGTTGCCCTGCACATCAGGACGATCTGGAATAGACTCCAGAGCAAGTTTTGCAGATGCGAAATCTTTCTCAAATAAACTCAGCTGAGCCGTTTTTGCTTTAGAATCTATCTTACCGGCGAGAATGGCTGCATCGACAAGCTGGATCGCTTCAGCTTTTTCGGCCTCTATTCTGCCCTTTTCGATATCACTCAATTTTTTTGACAGACTCTCTACACGCCCAGATTTTTCAAGCTGTACGTCTATAGCTTCTAAAATTTCAGCCTCAGTCGCGCTCGACTTCAGACCGAGTTTTAACGCAATTTTTTCCATTTTTTCTATGTTTTTATAAGTAATTGTGTCTAAGAGTTTGACAGGACAGGCTTGATCAGGGTTGCTCAAAAAAATAGTCTGTCCGTTATCAGTCAACAAAGGATCTGCACACAAGGCAAGAGCATTGTCATTTCCCCCAATGTCAACTATCGAAGCTTCGTAAAGCTTACTTTTAATTAATGCCTCACGTGTTTGTCCTGTCTTTAAGTATTGTTTTTCATTGCTTGCAAGCACCGGTTCCAGGTTTACAGAAGCCATCCGGATGTGTCCGGCTTCAACTTTATCCCGTATCGATACAGCAAAAACGTCCTTTTCGTCAAAAACAGCATCACCAAGTAGTCTATCGCCTTCTATTCTAATATTTTCCCAGTGCCCGATTGGTAGAACTTCGTCCTTTGTTCCTCTCCAGGCTCGGTTGTGCATCCATAACATCAGTGGGTTCTTTAGAAATTGCGACAGGTCTATACCCGATGTGAGAACCCAGAATCCGTATGAATTTACGCTCTCATCAGAGAGCACGAATGTTTTAGACATTTCAACTTGTATTTTTCACAAAAGTTGAAAAACACACCTGCTGACGCAAAAAGAGTGTAATACCTTCACACTTTTTTTTTATTACCCGCGTCCGGAAGTCATTTTTGTAACAAAAAAACATGGGCGACATTTCCAGAAAAAAGAAAAAAGAATTTGCCAGACTTATATTTTTTCAAGAGCCTGGCGTTTCGCAAAAAGATATAGCCGAACGAGTAGGCATATCGGTCGTTTCCCTTAACAAATGGATAAACCAGGAAGGGTGGAAGGAAATGCAAAAGTCTCTGCTTACCTCCAAGGCAGAACAGCTGTCTATGCTATATAACTCTCTTGACAAATTCAACCAGTCTATCCGGGACAGAAAAGATTCTCCATATCCAACCAACAAAGAGGCCGATACGCTCATAAAAATGACGGCGGCAATACGCAACCTCGAGACAGAAACATCACTGGCCGAAAAGATTGAAACCGGAAAAGCGTTCTTACAATTCCTTCGCAAACTTGGCCCACAGCAGATGCAGTTTTCAAAAGATGTTGCAATACTCTTTGATGCTTACATAAAATCCTGTTTGTAATGAAAAAAACGGCAAAAATATCAAACAAGATTGTACTTAAGGACTGGGAAGAACATTTAAGATCCTTTATCCAGGATATAGCTGTTGACCCGGATGAAGATGAGTCAGAACTGATAAAACGACGTGCAAGATTAGAAGATGATCGTGAAGCGTGGTTTGAGTATTACTTTCCAAATTATTGTACCTCGTCAGCGGCTGGTTTTCAAAAGGCAGCCACAGAACGATTGTTTAAACACGATCGATGGTATGAGGTACGCTCCTGGGCGCGATCACTCGCTAAGAGTTCAAGAGCCATGATGGAGGTGTTATACCTATCGCTCATTGGTGAAATAAAGAATACGCTGCTCGTGTCAAACTCATATGATAATGCAGAACGTCTTTTGTTACCCTTCAAAATAAATCTTGAAGCAAACAGGAGAATCATTCAGGACTATGGAGA
>JAJFUY010000294.1 GCA_021372185.1 Chlamydiales bacterium
GTTAAAATCTATTTTTTAGAAATAAAAACGAGGTAAGTATGAGCTCTTCTGTTTTAACAATACTACGTCCAATACTAGTTCAAGAACCTGCAATTCAAGAGACTGCAAAAGAGTCTGCGATTAAAGAAGAGCTGCTGCAAGTGGCTAGCAAAGTATCATCCACCATAAAACAAATTAATTCCCTCCAAGAGGTCGAAGCCTTTTTTGACCTTGCAGGTGAAGACACTTTAGGGGTATTCGATATTGACGAAACTTTAGTGATTCCAACAGACCCAGCTTTTCAAAAGCCTAATATGATTAAGCACGCGGAGGTGATTCAAAAAATTAAAGGGCAGTTACCTTTAAGCCAGCAAGACTATTTTGGTAATCTCATTTTGCTTGCTACCAATTCACAGTTGATCGAATCACAAAGTCCATTAGTTATTGAAACTCTCCAAAAGAGAGGGATTCGTCTTATTACACTGACATCTGCTATGACTCGACAATTTGAAGGAAGATCCCTTCCAGAGGCTCGTTATTCAGAATTAAAAAGTAATGGATTTGACTTTTCTTTAGCATTTCCAGAAATTGAGCATAGGCGTCTAACAGACTTAAAACCATGTTACCAAGACTACCCTACATTTTTTCGTGGAGTCCTCTGTTCAAACGGCGATCATCAGAGACAGGCAGATGCCACGCCAAAGGGCGAAGCTCTCTATGCGTTCTTAAAGAGCACTTCATGGATGCCGAAGAAGGTCATCTTTGTTGACGATAAGTTGTACAATGTAAAAGAGATGGAAAGTACTCTACAAAAATGCGGTATTGAATTTTTTCAAGGGTTGCATTACGTAGGTGCCGAACGATTTACTTCTCCTGAGGTAAGTCAGGAGGTTGTTGAAAGTAAGTGGAGTGAAGTATTAGAGAAAGCAAAGGCTATCATTAACGAATGAGTTCTAATTCTCTTTTTTTATCGATAACTACCTCGCCGCCACACTCTACTTTTTCAATTTTCCCTTCGTGCGTCTTTAGGTGAACATAAATATCAGAGGGAGCATTTAAACTATCGCCCTGCCTGAAAAGTAACCGATGTTCTGAGCCAGCAGGAAACATTTTTTTCTCAAATAAATAACACGCAAGGGCACCATTAGAGGAGCCTGTTGCAGATTCTTCATCAATACCATACAGTGGGGCAAAATTGCGGCAATGAGCGATAGTCGCACCTCCTGGGGGATCTAAGGAGAAAGCGTGCATGCTAATCGTCTCTGTTCTTTTATTAAGTTCTGACATGAGTTTGAGATTGGGTTTTAACGATTGAAGGCATTTTTCATCCTGGACACGAACAAAAATATCACGAATACCTGTTGAGACAATCTGAGGGTAAAGCTGGCCTGTACTAACAAAATCTCCCAAAATTGCAGTGATCTCATCCTTCCCGATTTCCTCTCCAAAAACAGGTAGGGGTTGGCTCAAAAAGATCAAACGATCTGTTAGAGTTACCTCACATTTTCCTGCCTGGGTATCCAGTGGATAAACGTTATTATCTGCTGATCCAAGTTGTTTTAGCACTCCAAATGCTGCCAATGTCGCATGACCGCAAAAATCGATAGGGGAAGTTGGTGTAAAATAGAGGGCTTTATAGGAATGAGGCTCTGTAGATGAAATAAAAACTGTTTCGGAAAAATTAAGTTCTTTTGCAATAGATTGCATTTGAGCTGTGGTAAACGGCTGTTTTTGATCTACTATAACAACACCGGCTGGATTTCCCCCGAGAGAATCACGGCAAAATGCTCTAGCAATATATACAGTAAAACTCATACAAAACTCATGCTTTATTTACCACTCTCACGTTCTTTCTTGGTCGCTGATATTTTACAGCTCGCCTGTTTTTATGTTATTAAATTATAAACCACTGCATTCTACTCGTTTCGGTTGAAAATTGCAAGCTCAAGCATTTTGATAAGATAGCTTTGTGCTTTTTAGAACAGAAGCCGAAGGTTGTAGATGCTTTTTTTGCCTAACTTAGGTATGATTTGAACCTAATACAAATTTAAAATGCAATAGGTGTCCTGTGAATGTTGAAATACAATCATTAGAAAGAATTCGAGATGCAGATTGGTCTGTGCACTGTTTGACAAATAGTGGGGAAGTACGCCAACGCAATCTTGGAGATTACATCGCGACATGGCTTAAAAACATTTCATTATTAGGAATTTTCTTTCACTCACCCCTAGACATTTACAAAGCGACTCAAGCTGTCAAAGCCAAAATCATTACAGTTTTAACAAACCCTGAATTGAATTTCGACCTTTCAAGTGAATTAGTGATTTCCGCTGTAAAAAATGTAAATATCTTAATTAATAAAGTTGCTGAAAAACGTCAAATCAAACCCTGGAATGGATCTGAGGGGCAAGTTTATATACCAAATCACATATTTCTAATTGATTCATTGGAAAAGATTCGTGATACTGATTGGTCGACACATTTCTTGACACAAGGTGTTGTATGTAAAAGAACTTTCGTAGATCACACCGCTAAGTGGCTTCGCCACAACATCCCCTTACCTAAATGGGCCGCTCTTTTACTTCCATTTCCATTTTCCCTTTTTTGGATGGCAGACTCATACCGCGGTGAAAGAGAAATTGGAAGCGCTGTAATGGCGCTTAATAATGACCCTACAGCTATTAAAGTAGTGCCGAATGGCCTTATATCTTCGGTATCTGAGAAAGTAGATGCTTTAATGAAAAAAGTAGGCTGGACTGGTAAAAACGTGATTGGCTATTTCGATGTTACAAAATCGGCCTATTTATTTGATATAAACCAAAATACCACTCCTCAAGAATTTAACAGTCGCCCAGGAAAACTTTATGTAATGCAATACGGTAATAATGTATTTGAAGGCAGTGTTGCAGATTTAAAAGGTTTATATTTGGCCACTCAGCAAGGCAATGTTCAATTGGTTAAAGACCTCATAAGAAAATGTAGAAAATTAATTAATACCCCGCATCAAGGTTATGAGAATCTTATACATTTAGCTTTAGAGCAGCATCATCATATAAATGAGGAGAATAGAATAGAAGTACTGAAGACTCTCCTGCAATATGGTGTACATGTCAATCAACCATTGGAATTTGGCTCAACCGCTCTTTGGGTGGTGGCAAGTGGGCAAGTGCGTAATGAACATATTGACGAGCCTCTAATACGCCTTTTTTTAGATCGCGGAGCAATAGCCACTCCTGGAACGCGCGGGGAACATGGTGGGCTTGCAGATTCAGCCGAAAATCGGCAAGCAGTAAATGCTTTATTGAATGAAATACGGCAAAAAATGAGGGCAGAACGCGTAAACGAAACTGTACTTTTTCTAGCCGGATGCAGAAAAAATCCTCAATCCAATCTTCGTTTGTTTAGCAAAGATATGCAGCAGTACATCACTAAATATATTAAGGGCTGGTAGGATCTAGCAAAATGGTGTATAAGGAAAATTCCAAACCTCTCGTGGAATCTAAGATGCCTTCTCTTACAACGGCATTATCAGCAACACTCGGTGCATAATCTACGACTACTTTATACATAATTATCAGTTACCTTCTTCGGAACTCGGACGCTCAGGAAGAAAGCCTCCAGCCTGCATCTGCCACATGTGAGCATAATGCCCTTTTTTGCTTAAAAGCTCAAGGTGTGAGCCCTGCTCTATGATTTTGCCTTGGTCAAAGACTAAAATCCGATCCATCTTGGAAAGTGTAGAAAGCCTGTGGGCTATTACAATCGTTGTCCGATTGGCCATGAGGTTTTCTAAACTTTCTTGAATATATTTTTCTGTGACCGAATCAAGGGCTGAGGTTGCTTCGTCAAGTAGGAGAATTGGGGCTTTTAACAGCATGGCACGGGCGATGGCAATTCGTTGCTTTTCTCCGCCAGAGAGTTTTGTTCCACGCTCTCCCACAAGAGAGCCATATCCATGGGGAGATGTTTTGATGAACTCGTCACAGTGGGCAAGTTTTGCTGCACGTATTACATCATCGTGACAAGCTTCTACCTGTCCATAGCGGATGTTGTCTTCGAGCGTGCGGTGGAAGAGAATGGGGTCTTGGGGGATGAGGGCTATTGACTGACGAAGTGATTCTAAGGTGACAGTAGCTATGTCTTGTCCATCGATTAAAATCTTTCCCTTTTCAAGGGGGAAAAAGCGGAGAATCAAATTGACAAAGGTCGATTTTCCCGCCCCTGAATAGCCAACAAGTCCAACTTTTTCACCAGGAGCGATATGGAGGTTTTTGTTGTGGAAAATTTTTTTCTCTCCATAGCAAAAGGAAACATTGTCAAAGACAATCTCGCCTTGCTTTACTGAAAGATTTGTTGCATGAGGAGGATCGACAATATCCTGCGGATCTTGCATGACAGTAAGCGCCTGTTTTGCAATGCCGATAGACTGAAAAAATTCCGGCGCCTTATCTGCGATAGTCCAAACAACCAATGCTATATTAAATATGGTATAAAAAAACTGAACCACTTCCCCCGTAGAAATTTTGTTGTTCGTCCAGTAAAAAATTATGAGCCAGGTCAAGCCAAATATTTCTATAGTGAAGGCGACAGATAAGGCCGCAAACATTTTTACAGCATAGAGTTGTGCCAGGTAGTTGGCTTTTTGCTCTTCCTTCTGAAATGCTGCAATATGGTTTTTTTCAAACCCAAAACGAAAGAAGAGATTTACTGCAAAATTGTTGGTAAGGCTATCGACAATTTTACCAACAAGGCTGCTTCTGGCTTCTCCATGAAGGTAGGAATAATGTGCACATTTTGAGGTGAAAGCCCAGCAAAGTGCAAAATGGACTGCAAGCCAAATTCCGGTAATCAGCGCAAGAAAACCGTTCATTTGTGAGAAGATAACAATCGTCATAATGCAGCTTAGGCAAGAGGGGAGAAAGAGTATTAATACGTCGCGCAAAATCA
>JAJFUY010000317.1 GCA_021372185.1 Chlamydiales bacterium
CGGCGCTCTTCAGAGCGAAAATGATGAACTTTGAGATATGTCCCACATGTTACCATGTAGATACCAACCTCTTGCAGAAGGTGTGCTGGGGCGTGAGGCCAATTATTCATTTTAATTTTTTGATAGAGATTACTTTCTATGTGATTTATTTTCAAATGCAATTGCGTGTAGGTTTTGGAGGCCATTGCAGTTAGCTTATGTGGTCGAAAATTTAGAGCGGTAAAGAATTACCGCACTCCAAAGCCTTCGGCAAATGTCCAAACTCGAGAATCACTCTCTTCGAGAGTGAATATATTAAGTCCAATCTGCGTCGTCGTCTGACGGAGGTGGCTCTGTTGTTTTGGGTTCGATTCTTCGGCCGCGCATGTTATCGAATGATTTGCTTAATGCGTCTCGGCCTACAGTTTCTTCGGTTGATGATTCTTCTTTTACTGGTTCTTTTGTACTAGGTGTCACAGTTTTTAATTTTTTTCCTTTTACTATTTCTTCTAAAAGAGCTCCTCTTCCTGGGCTAGCCACAGTAGGTTTTTCAGCCAATGGTTCAGGGGTTTTGCTTGGTTCTGGCTCTGCGGATGCACGAGGGGTCTCATCGCCTATTTCTTCGGTTTCTTCGTCTTCATCATCTCCTGCCACTGCAGCTCTAAACTTTGCCATGCGCTGCTCTTCTTCTGTAAGAACTACTTTTTTCTCGCTAGTCTCTACATGTTTTAAATCTTTGCCTTCTGCAATTTCGGCTAAAAGTGCACCTCTTGCACCTGTCACAGGTGGAGGGGGCGGTGGTGGTGGCGGAGGAGGCGCAGGTTGTGGTTCAGGAGCTTCTGTATGTGCTTCTGTTGGCACTTCTGGTGCTTGAGATTGTTCTGCAAAGTTTTTAAGGGCGCTCACAATATCATCTGCGGTTTCTGTGTTTTCTTCTGGCTCATCTAATGCTTCAGGCTCCATCTCGGCGCTAATTTCTGTTGCATCGTGTTCTGCAGGTGGTGCTGGGGCTGGTTCGTTTTCATAATTTTTTAGTATAGCTTCATCTTTATCAAGGTCATCGTCAGGAGGTGGTGGAGGAGGTTCATCAGCAGGAATGGCTTCATTTTTGGAAGTATCTTCAGCAAGGTGCTGAAAAAAGGCAAGACTGCTTAAAGCTTCTTGTGGTTTAGCTTCTTGTGTTACTGGGCGAGCTTCAGGCTCAGGTATTGGTGGTCCTGCACGCTGTTCTACACCTTGTGGAACGGCTTCCTGGTGCTCCTTGGGAACGTCCATTACTGGTTCCATTTGACGAGCTATTTCTGGAGCTGGTTCTGCTTGTGTATCTTGTTTTTTTTGAACCACTTTTGGTTCATCTGCTTCATCTGAGAGATCCATTTTTGGACTTTTGTCTGTGCCAAGAGGACGGCCGCTTTCAGTGTGGGTTCTTTTTGGTGTATCAGCGCCGGACGTATGAGCTTTTTCAATTGATAAGCCTTTGGTGTTCATGGCGGTGCCTTGGACAAGCTTATCTAGGCGTGAGGCAAACTTGGTCTCGGCTGTGGCGTCTTTAAATTTCAGCTGGGTAACTGTCTTGGTGTTGGTGTCTTTGATTTGTATGCCAGTCTTGGCTGAGAGCTTTAAGACTTGGCCTTCTTTAAGCACAGGTACGTTGCCGATGGTCTTCTCAAACACACTGACAAGGCGTTTTAGCTGGTTTTCGCCCGTGACCTCTTTGCCGCCAACTTTAAGAGTGTGAGGCTCTCCATTAATAAAGAGCTTAAACTCACCTTTAGTGGTTGTTTCAACTATCTGGTAGTTGGCACCGGTGGACTGGGGTCCACCAACGTTGGGGCGATTGCCTTCTAGAGCTGCCATAAATACCTCACGACAAGTCTCACAACTCTATTATACATAAAACAAATTTTAACAAGTAGTATTGTTATTTTTTCGGTATGAGCGAGTAGCCGCCAATTTTTATAATTTCATTTTCTTTAAGCTCTGTATCAAATAGCTCACGTTCCTCACGAGGTAGGGCGTCGTAGTGCTCTTTTAGTATCTGGCCCACAAGATCTTTATCATGTATGGGTCTTAGGCCATTAAATAAGATAAATTTGTCTAGTAAGGCAGCGGTTTTTTTGTCTGACCAAAGATCAGGCCGAGGCGCAGCTGTTGGGCTTGCTGCCTTTTTGGGTGATACCGGTGGAGGAGGGAGTGGTCTAGTTCCTTTACTTATAGTCGCCGCTTGAGGTGGATCCTGTGGATCCTGTGGAATAGAAGGTGCAGGTCTTCTAGCGACTGTACCAGTACCAGTTGGTGCAATAATTTGCTGAGACACGTTTGATACCGATTGGGCTTGAGTCGTGTTTTGGGTTACAGATTGGCTTATTCTAGGAGGTCGTGGAGGTGCTGACGGTGGTGGAGGTGCTGCACGCAAAGGTGTAACAGATTTTTCTTGAGACGATGCTGTGAGTGCCTTTTCAATTTCAGCGGGTCTTGGTCCTGACATGATCTTATTGAATAGCCACTTTTCTCTAGATTCTACTAAAGCGAATATTTTTTTATTTTCTGCCGGGGGGGTTGTAGAGTGATTGACGTGTGTTAATTGATATGTAGTCTTTCCAATGGTAATTTCAACATCATTGCCCTTTCGCATAGCATCGCTGAGTGTTTTCATTTCTGGGTTTGTGCTGAGAGCGTTTTCGATAGCATCTAGTTTGGTAGAGTCAGTAACCACTTCATTTTTTAGTTTGACTTCAAAGAAGTTACTCTCAATTTTTTTATCTTGGCGGAAGCCTAAATACCTATCAAATCGCATCCAGCTTGTGTGTGGAAGACGTTCTGCTGGTTTTGCGTGAGGTGGTTTTGGAGCTTGTGTAGTAGGGCTTGTAGTAGAGTTTCTTGATAATGTTGCCGCAGCTTCTGTACGTTTAGATGATGGTGTGTTTGGGTTTACTTTGACAAGGTGGACGGTTTCTTTTTCCTTGCGAGAGTCGGCAAGTTCTTTAAGTTTTGCTACTTTTGCTGTATCCTCTACTTTTAGTGGAGTGATTTTGTAGGTGAACCCATTGTAAGTAAATTCAGTTGGTTTACCCATTTTAACAGATTCTTGTGCTGCTAAAAGGCTATCATTTTTTTTACTTTCCGGACTGCCAGTTTTAGGGGTTCTTACAGAATTAAAGATTTTGACTATTTCATCTATTTCATTGGCATACATTCTTCTTTGTTCTTTTCCGGCATTGTGCTTTTGAGTCTCATTGGTTGTAATTTCACAGGGAGCGTTTAACTCTTTTGTGTTTGCATTGTAAATGACGAGAAACTCACCTCTTCTATCCCAACTGCCGCCTATGTCGTTCATAGCAATCTCCTTTCAAATAGTCCTTAACTTTATTCTATTAAAAAAATGTTTAAATAGTAAGAATATTTATATATTTTGCTTTAATTTCGTGTACTATTGAACAATATGTGCACTATTTCGTGGGTAATTTATGCAAACTGAAACTAACTTAACTCCAATGATGCAGCAATGGCACGACTGCAAAAATCAGGCCAAAGATGCCATTTTGTTCTTTCGCCTGGGCGATTTTTATGAAGCATTTGAAGATGATGCTAAATTACTTGCCCGCGAGCTAGAACTTACTCTCACACAAAGACAAGATACGCCAATGTGCGGTATGCCCTGGCACTCAAGTGAGGGCTATATTGAGCGACTAGTAGCAAAAGGCTACCGAGTGGCTATTGCAGACCAGGTAGAAGACCCAAGTAAAGCCAAAGGCTTAGTCAGCCGCAAGCTTGTCCGCATAGTAAGCCCAGCTACGCTTATTCCCAATGCTGGCGTCCAAGAAAAAACAAGTTCATTCTTTGCTGCTGTTGCCTTCAATGGCACAAAATTTGGCTTAGCGCTCCTAGATATAGCGTCGGCTACTTTTACAGTCTATGAGACAGAAAATACGCGAGATTTGGCTAACGAAATATTTAGACAAAGCCCAAAAGAGCTCCTTATCTCAAGGCGTTTTCAGGCAAAATACCGTGATTTTTTGACTGAAGTGCAGCAGGCAAGTAAAATGGCCCTTTCAGCCCAAGATGACTGGCTGTTTGACTATAATGATGCCTACGATCGTATATGTCGCCATTTTAAGGTGGCAACTTTAGATGGTTTTGGCCTAAAAAATATGGCTCCAGGCCTTTCCGCCGCGGGCGCCATGCTCCAGTATCTTGGAGAGTGGCAGTTGTGCCCTTTAGAGCACATTAAGACCATACGGGCCCATCAGGCAAGCCACAGCATGTTTTTAGACCGAGCCACGCTTACCAACCTAGAGATATTAGAGCCTACAGACCGCACACGTAACGATAACTCCCTTGTGTCTATCATAGACGAGACAAAAACGCCTATGGGCGCTCGCCTTATACGCCAGTGGCTTAAAAGCCCCCTCGTAGACCTTGCAGCTATTAAAAGCCGCCAGGAGGCAGTTGGTGCCTTTATTGACTGCGAGAAGAATTTTGTAACAGATACCCTCAAGTTTGATGAAAGCCTCTGCCGTGTACGTGATTTAGAGCGTATGATGTATCGTATTAAGACGCTAACGGCCGGCCCAAAAGAGTTTGTAGCTCTACGATTATCTCTAGAAGAGCTTCCATTTGTACAAGGCTTCATTGCAAAGTGCTCATCTAACCGCCTACAAACCTTAGCTGACAAGATTAACCCTCATAGAGAATGTGCAGACCTCATTAAACGCGCCCTAGTAGATAATCCCCCCTTTAGAGCATCAGACGGTGGGTTATTTAGAGTGGGGTATCACCCCAAGCTTGATGAGCTGCATGCCTTAAGACAAGGTAGCCAAGACTGGTTAATCGCCTATCAAGAGAATTTACGCCTGCAGACAGGGATAAAGACCTTAAAGGTTGGCTACACACGCATGTTTGGCTACTATATTGAGGTAAGCCGCGCACAAACTGGCAACGTGCCAGAGAGTTTTCAGCGCCGGCAAACCTTAGTAAATGGCGAGCGCTACATCACCCAAGAATTAAAAGAGTACGAACAAAAAATCTTAAGTGCTGACTCGCTTATAGAAAGTCTAGAAACTGAGCTTTATACGGAGCTTAGACGCACAATAGCCTCATGGCACGATACAATCTTGCAGACAGCAAAGGCTGTTGCGCAAGTAGATGTATTGAGATCGCTTGCAATAACGGCTAAAAGAAGAAACTACTGCCGCCCTGAAGTTATTGACAGCCCCATGCTTGATATTGTTGATGGAAGACACCCCATTATCGAGACGTTAAGTGCTACCAGCCATTTTGTGGCCAATGACCTACATTTAGACGGCAAAAACCAGTCACTCATCTGCCTTACAGGGCCAAATATGGCCGGTAAATCTACCTACATACGCCAAGTGGCGCTGCTTGTGATTATGG
>JAJFUY010000318.1 GCA_021372185.1 Chlamydiales bacterium
AGGGCCCGAGTTTTGCAAAAGGTTCTTCTTAAGTATAAAGCTATCTTGTAATTTTATGCCTTTTTTAATCTAATATAGGAAGTACCATAGTTGACAAGAATATGTGTTTTGAGTAGTCTCTCGAGACTCTTTATTACTCGAGGACCTTAATGAATTTGTTTTCTCTTAGCTTAATTTCTGCTGCCTATTGTATTGACAAAGTTGTGCCAAAAAAACCATGCGACCCGAACGTCGTTAAGGCAGCGTATGGGAGAATCACACAAGTAGCCCGAAACATCATTGAAGGAAAAATAACTATAACACAAGTTGATGGCATAAACGTTGCAGACTTTGGTGCCCAGTGGCACTTAGATAGGGCTTTTGTATATGCGTGTCATGATGGGAAGCTTCTAGAGCCTGTTGTAGAAGTGCAAAAATCTACAGCCCGTATAATTACAGCGGATTCATCGTTGCTAGATCCTCTCATGCAAGTAGTAGACTCTATAGGAGTGCCGGCTACTGTAGCTATTGGTGTTGGAGCTGCTACACTTTGTGGGTATGTCATCTATAAACTGTGCACTTCTAAAGATTAAGATTTAATTTATGGAATATCAGCAGCCAAAACCAGACCTTATCACCGGATCTCTGTATAGCATCACGGCATTTTTTTTCTTTGCCCTTTCGGGGCTTTTTTTAAAAGGCACCACGCTCTACAGCTCTTCCTCCTTTTTTGCCACATTTATGGTGTATGTGGCTGCAACTTTGATTACAACTCCCTATGTTGCAATAAGAGGGATTCAGTTTCTTAAAACAGACCATCTACTCTATCACTTTTGCCGCGCAGGCTTTGGCATTGTGGCAATGCTTCTTTATGCCTATGCGATGAAGTCCATACCTGTGATGAACGCAACGCTACTTTTTAATACGGCACCGCTCTTTATTCCACTTTTTGGCATATATCTTTTGGACGCTACTGTAACCATAAGAAACTGGATTACCATTTTTATTGGCTTTATTGGCATTACACTTGTTATCCATCCTAGTGAAAAAACCCTTGCCAACCCGTCAGATATCTTTGGGTTGTTATCCGGTGCTGCCTTAGCCGTTGCCTTCATCTACATAAAAAAGCTCAATAAAACAGAGCCTACTTTTAGAATCGTTTACTACTTCTTTTTGCTCTCTACACTGATGATGCTGCCATATGCGTTATGCATACTTGAAATGCCATCATGGGAGGCAATTGGCCTGGCTGTATGCTCTGCCATCTCGCTTATCGTGATGCAGCTTTGTCTTACCATGGCCTATGCCTATGCTCCACCTTCCAAAATAGGTATATTTCAGTATACAACAGTGGTCTTTGTGGGGATTATCGAATGGCTGCTCTGGGGTGTGCAGCCCACGATGTTAGAAATTATAGGCTTTTTAGTCATAGCCTCATGTGGCACTGCGATTATTCGCTCTTCTTCTGAACATTAAACCAATATTATTTTTTAGTGAGCCACTGGACTGCCACTCCAGCAAATAAGATAAATGCAGTTGTTTTTACTGTGTTCCAGTTATCTTCACTAATTTGGCGATCTTTTACCGATTTTTGACAAACATATGCTGAGCACTGGCCCATCCAGCATTTATTATGAAAAAGCTCTTTGCAAGAAGTGCAAGTCTTTGTCTTGGCTAAGTCAGTGGATTTAATTTCATGATGACATTGGTAACAATAATATTCATTACTAATTGTCATAATTTGTACCTATTAGTTAATTATTTCAACTAATTATACACTATTTGTAAATAAAATGAACACAAAATATCGGGGGCCGGTATCGGGGGCCGGGCCTGCGTAACTTTGCGTAACTTCCAATTGTATTTTTTAATAAAATAATTATTTGGAAGTTGCGCAAAGTTACGCAGGCCCGGCCCTCAACTACCGGCCCTCAACTATTTTATTAGTCAAGGAGAAGCCTGAGGCAATATTAAATTTGCACCGCAAATGCGCCGCATTTCCACCGCAAATTTATTCTCTTCCATTGACTTTTATTGGTAAATGGGTGTATAATATTTATTCTAAAACAATAAAAGGAGGGTAAATGGAGCTTGGTTTTTCTTTTAAATCACAGACAGTACAGCCAGTTTCTACTACTACTCCAGCAGCTGCTACTGCCGCTGGCTTTAACCCGCTTTTTGCTCGCATTGCGGCGCAGATGGGGGCTATTAACTCATTTTTCAAGATTATTGATACGAATCGCTACTTTGTGGCTAGAAGTGCCATCATCTATGCTACAGAGAAAGAAGATGAGACGATGGACAAAAAAATCAGAAAAAACATCATCCGAACAATAAAAACCGAAAAAACTGAACCTTCAAACGATCAAAGACCTCAGTAGAAGTAGGTTATTTGTTAGAAAAAATTAAAAATTAACAGGATGCGCTTCGCTGGCAGGATCTAGCAGGATAATACAAAAACATTCAAACGATAAAATACAGAAAAATATATATTTTTGTTTTACCGACTATTGTCTTATGTATTATCCTGCTTTCCTGCCAGCGTTAGCGCATCCTGTTAATTTTATTTTAATTTCAACCGCTAGACGTAAACTAAATTATTTAATATCCTTAAATTAAGGAATAATTTGGGGGTAGTATGCGTTTACTTGCGGGATTGGATCCTCTTGTACAAGAATGTATCAAGCATGTGCTTGAACAAGAAAAGGAGACCTATGCCTCTAAATTAGAGACATTTGAGGTATATTCTGCTCGTCTAAAAAAACAGATGCTTGAGCAGGTAGAAGTCTTTAAGACTCATTTTGAAAATGGGTATATTCGAATTATAGAGCAACTGGCAACTGCTCACGACAACGTAGAGCCCTATCTTATCCATCCTGAATTGCTTAAAAAAATAGCCACAGTTGATAGTTTTGTGGCGTTTTCTGAAGAGGGTATGCCTTTATATACTCTTTTAGGCATTGAGCCTAGCACCTTAGAACACTATTATAAAGCGGCCTATGCCATTACAGAATCTGGTCGTTTTGAGGCAGGCTATGATGCCTACTACTTTTTAGTGACGATTGCCCCGCACATTCGTGATGCCTGGCTAAACTTTGGCTACACTGCCTCATGCTTAGGTGATTATTTAGGAGCGATTGAAGCCTATGGGGCCGCCTATACGCTTGACCCTACAAAAAGTGATAGCTACTTGCAGGCAGCAGAAGCTTATAAGAAGCTCGATAATCCTGAGCTTGCAAATGACGCCTATGCTTTAGGTATAGAGTATGCTCATGAGTATGATGATGCTCCTTGGGCTAACAGTTTACGTGAGGCACTTGTAAGTGCCAAAAATAGAGGAAATTGACTATGAGTACACCACCGCTAGCCCAGCCGCCACTTGGTGGCCCACCAAATTATGCCCCTCCACCGCCACCCGCACAACATTCTGTGCCTTTACAACCAGGGGCACCCGTATTCAGCTTGAAAGAGATACGACACCCGCGCCTTCAGTGAAAGAACATAAGCCAGTAAAAGTAGGTCTTATCGCGTTTCACGGGTTTAAGTTGTTATGCTTAGTGGTCGTTTCACCTATTGCACTGCCTGTTGCAGGACTTGTGTTTTTGGGACGAGTATTTGGCGGTGGTGTTCCTGATTTAAAAGAAGATGCTCGTAAAGTGTTTAAACCCTTAACCAATCAGCTTTATGGCATATCAGCTGGCTGGAGAGGCATTACACTTAAAGAAAGAAAACAAGAAGCCAAAGATGAACGCCTCGAAGCACGAAAAAGAGAGCAGCAAGAGTGGGCTGAGATGAATAAAATGCATGAAGAGAAGCAAAAACAAGCAAAACAAAATATTCAGATAGAGCCTGAATCACTCCCACCTCCAGAATTATAATTTTTGTTGATTAAATCCTTCTCTTCAATTAAAAAAAGAGAAGGAGAGTGTTATGGATCTATCACTTAGCACATCAAGTGTACCGCCCGTTATGGGTCAGGTTGCAGCAAAAGAGGCTCATGCGCCTCCTAGCGCCCCTACAACCCAAAGCGCTGTTCCTCGCTCTATGCAAGTTGCCGCACAGCTTGCTAATCAAGTTATCTTATCAATGAACTCACACATTACCGTTCAAAGGGTGATGTGCATATATGTTGCGCGCTCTTGTATTGTTCCAACAACACGTCAAAAAAATGATCGTGAAGAAAAAAATGTTGGGGCATTTATCTTAAAAGTAAAAAAATCTGAAGCTGCTGGCCAGCAAACGCAAAGTCGTTCATAATCCTCTTCAAGTATTAGGGATAATTTATGACAAAAAAAATAGCCATTATTGGCGCTGGCATCTGTGGCTTAGCGCTTGCACACTTTATACAGAAATTCAATCCACAAATTGAATGCACCATTTTTGAAGCTCAAGACAAGGTGGGCGGGTGGCTGCAAACTAAACAGCATAATGGTGCCATTTTTGAGTGCGGCCCCAGAAGCCTGCGTCAAACCTCTATTTATATAACCGAGCTTTTGCAAGATCTTGGTCTCGATAAAGAGGTTCTGATGGCCTCTAAGAAAGCCAAAAGGCGCTTTTTGGCTCAAAGTGGCCATTTAGAATCACTTCCTACAGGTTTAGGAGCGCTTTTTACAACCAAACTTGGACGAAAAGTCCTTTTTGCTATTGTACAAGAGGCGTTTAGTGCAAAAGGTGAAAGTGATGATGAAACAGTCCAGAGCTTTTTTGAGCGTCGTATCGGAAAGGGCGCTACAGATACCTTTATCTCCGCGTTATGCGCAGGCATTTATGCTTCCTGCCCAGAAGAGCTTTCTATGCGCTCATGTTTTCCAGAACTCTGGCAAAAAGAACAGGACTATGGCTCTCTCATAAAAGCCAAAATGTTTGGTAGAAATAAAAAACCAAAAATCCAGACGTTTACTCTTAAAAAGGGGATTGGCTCGCTTCCAGAAGCCCTTGCAAAACAGCTTAAAGGCTCTCTTTATCTCAATACAAAAGTGATAAGCGTTCAGGAAGGGGCAGATACAGTACATATCGTTGCTGATAAGGAATATGAATTTGACCATGTGTATTCTACAATAGCGCCAGAATCTATTGCCAAAATGCTGCCAGACACTGATGAATTAAAACCATTTCTTGCCATTCCTGCTACATCAGTAGTTACAGTATCTCTTGCATTTACCACCCAGTACAATCTGCCGGCTGGATTTGGCTTTTTATGTCCACGTTATGAAGATGGCGTATTATTAGGGATAGTATTTGATTCAGAGGTATTTCCCCAGCAAAATGGAATCTATAAAACACGCCTGTCAGTTATGCTAGGAGGCACAAGGTGCCCGGATATGATAGCCTACAGCGACGATGTTGTCATGGCATACGTAAAGACAAGCTTACATAAATATCTCCACATTGATGAACCTTCTGATTATCACATTATTACAAGAGCCGAAGGTGCTATAAGCCGCTATCCAGTAGGGCATTACAGAACAATCAACGCCTTTATGCAAGATAACAGACGATTAACTATACTAGGAGGCGGCCTCAACGGAGTAGGCGTAGGCGACGCCGTCACCGCTGCGTATTGTGCCGCTAAAAAAAGTTGTAAGCCAGAGTTTACAAAAAAGTGAACGAACACATAATGTCAGCAATAGACAACTATACGGGAAATAAAGACGATGTTTGACAAATTTACGAATCGCGCAAAACAAGTGATAAAGCTGGCTAAAAAAGAAGCTCAGCGTATGAATCATAACTACTTAGGTACTGAACATATTCTTTTGGGGCTGTTAAAACTGGGTCAAGGAATAGCTGTAAACGTGCTTCGCAATATGAATATCGACTACGATACTGTGCGTATAGAAATTGAAAAGCTTGTAGGCTTTGGTCCAGAAATTCAACTCTATGGCGACCCAGCACTTACCGGAAAAGTAAAAAAAGTAATCGAGTACGCAAACGAAGAAGCGGCAACGCTCAGCCACAACTACGTAGGTACTGAACATTTACTTCTTGGCTTACTGCGTCAAACCGATGGTGTTGCAGCTCAGGTACTAGAAAACCTTAACGTGAACTTAAAAGAAGTTCGAAAAGAAGTCTTAAAAGAGCTTGAATCCTTTAACTTACAACTTCCTCCAACAGCAGGTGCTGGAACGTCATCAACTACCGAAAGACCTCAAGGAAAGCAGCAGTTTGAAAAAGGGTATTCATCAACGGCATCGGCTCAAGCTGCAAACGACAAACTTCCGGCATTGAGGGCTTATGGCCTTGATTTAACCGAAATGTGCCGTGAAGGTAAGCTCGATCCTGTTATTGGCAGAAAAGATGAAGTAGAAAGGCTTATCTTAATTCTTTGCCGTCGTCGTAAAAATAACCCGGTATTAGTAGGAGAAGCCGGGGTTGGTAAGACGGCGATTGTTGAAGGCCTGGCTCACGCGATTGTGAAGGGTGAAGTGCCTGATATCTTACGCAACAAAAAGCTTATTAGCTTAGACCTTGCGCTTATGATTGCAGGAACAAAATATCGCGGCCAGTTTGAAGAGCGTATAAAAGCTGCCATGGATGAAATCCGTAAGCACGGTAACATCATCTTATTTATTGATGAGCTTCATACTATTGTGGGAGCAGGAGCTGCTGAAGGCGCGATTGACGCCTCTAACATCTTAAAGCCTGCTCTATCTCGTGGCGAAATTCAGTGCGTTGGTGCAACAACCATCGATGAATACCGTAAGCATATCGAAAAAGACCCAGCCTTAGAGCGTCGCTTCCAGAAGATCTTTATAGCGCCACCAAATGTACCGGATACTATCCAGATTTTAACAGGCCTTAAAGCAAAGTATGAAGAGCACCATAGATGCCACTACACTGATGCTGCAATAAGTGCTGCTGCTGTGATGTCAGATCGCTATGTGTATGGCCGCTTTCTTCCAGATAAGGCAATTGATTTACTTGATGAAGCTGGCGCCATGATGCGCATTTCTATGATGAATCAGCCGCTTGATATTAGTAAGTTTGAGACTGAGATCGAAGAGTCACGCTTGGCAAAAGAAGATGCTATTAGCAAGCAAGAGTATGAAAAAGCGGCAAAACTTCGTGATAAAGAAAAGTCACTTCGAGAAAAGCTCCAGCAGATTAGAACTGAGTGGGAAACAAACCGCGAAGAGCATGAAGTATCTGTAGACGATGAAGATGTAGCGGCCGTCGTTGCAAAGCAGACCGGTATTCCAATTTATCGTCTGACAGAAGGCGAAATGCAAAAGGTGCTTAAATTAGAAGAGATGTTAAAAAGCACTATCGTTGGTCAAGACGATGCTGTAAACATAGTCTCTCGCGCTATACGACGCAGCCGTGCTGACATTAAAGATCCTAACCGTCCAATAGGTGCCTTTTTGTTCTTAGGGCCAACAGGGGTAGGTAAAACGCTTTTAGGACGTCAGCTGGCTATTAACATGTTTGGTGGTGAAGATGCCCTCATTCAGATAGATATGTCTGAATATATGGAAAAATTTGCCGTCTCTCGTATCATGGGGTCACCTCCGGGATATGTGGGCTATGAAGAAGGTGGCCAGCTTACAGAGCGCATCCGTCAAAGGCCCTATTCTGTAGTGCTTTTTGATGAAGTAGAAAAGGCCCACCCAGATGTTATGGACATTCTGTTACAGATCCTTGAAGAAGGACGTTTAACAGACGCCTATGGCCGTAAAGTGGACTTTCGCAACACTATCATCATCATGACGTCAAACTTAGGTGCAGACCTTATCCGTAAGAGTACGGAGATTGGTTTTAGTACAAGAGAAGGCATGATGGAATATAACGTGATGAAAGAAAA
>JAJFUY010000320.1 GCA_021372185.1 Chlamydiales bacterium
TAACCGTGATAGATTAGACAGTTTTAAATTATAAATTTTAAAAATGTGTAAGCTATGTGGGTGTGCTAAAGTGTAAACCATGTCTGTGTTCGACATCACTTTATTCAATCGCCCTCAGCCGGGCTCTGATGGTTTTACTGCCTTTTCCCACCGTTCCCTGCGGTCACGGTGGGCTTTTCTCAGTCGTCCTGGCGGACTCTAAAACAAAATGCATTTTTCACAGCCTGTGTTTAGCTTGAGGCGCGCATGAGGAGGCCGGCTAGGGTGTAGCGGTTGTGGATGTTGCCGTTTTTGATGACTGTGAGGAGCGCTTCAATGCCTTTTGTGTCTTGCTTTTGGGCGAGGGCGTCAAAGGATTCTATGAGCAGCGCGCATGATTCTTCTAGCGTCAGTTCATGGCTTTCTTTTTTGCGCATCTTCCACGGCAAGACTGGTCGGGCTTTAAATACCTCTTTATCTTCGTGCTTTTCTACGATTTTGAGGATCTTTTCGGCATAAGGACCCTCTTGGTGCATGCGGTAGAGGCCGAGGCAACACCATGCACGTATAAATGGGGCGCCGGGCTTTTGCTCTTGCCGTTTAAGAAGCGCTATCGCTTTTTGAGAGCGTAAATTTTCTAACAGGCGCACTGTAAGTGGCACTAGGTCATTCTGGTTTGTTACAAAGATGGCCTCGGCAAGATCTAAAAAGTCATCTTCTGGTAGCTCTAGGCATTGGGCAAGGAGCTGTTCTTTTAATCTAAGAGACACCTCAAAAAACTGAGGCTGGCTCGAAAGCTGCTGCTCAGAGCTTGCTGTAACCTTCCAGCAGTGAAGAGAGCCGCCATGAGAGGTAATGGGCTGGTAGGTATAGTCTCGGTGAGAATCTATCAGAATATGAGCAATACCCTCTAAACATCGAGGATCTCGTCTTTGCAATAATGCAATAGCGGCATTGGTGCGTACATGCACATCATCACTTTGCTGCAGTTTTACTAAAAGCGGCTCACCGCCCTCGAGTGATCCTAAAAGGCTTATGGCAAATATATTGCCCGCTTCTGCCTCTTGCACAATAGATCCGGCCGCCGTATCAGAACCTAACGTATGTAGTGCTCTAAAAGCTGCAAGGCGCACAGAACTACACGAGGACAGGCTGAGTTTTTCTAATAATTCTCGCGACCCCTCATCATTCATAGCCCCTAACGCAAAGGCGCAGGCTTCTTGCTGGACTGTAGAGGGCTCTTTGGCGAGGATGCGGATGTCAGAAATAAAGTCATCGCGCCTAAAATTAGCTACCGCTAAAATACTTTCTCGGCGCACAGCTTCATTTTCATCATACATCAGACGTTTAAGTTCTTGGTGCGAGTGTGTTGAGCCTTCGATTGCAAAGAGGGGAGGGAAAACCTCATGAATCACAGGGTCAACCTTAGCCATTAACGATACAAGCTGCCCGTAGGCATCTGGTGCGTGCTTTGTAGCCAGCCAGTAAGCGGCCTCCAGTCGCACAAAGATATAGTTTGACTTCATGGCCTGTTCAAGCATGCTGGCGGCCAAGTGCGTGTCAAATGATGCAAGCACCGATACTGCCACAAGCTGTAGCTGCGGCTCATCATACTTTAAAGCATTTTCAACAATGCCCAAAGTACGCTCATCTTGTGAAATACCCACTCCATAGAGGCATGTAAGGATATCTTGAGGATCGCGGCTCTTGGCTCCCTGGTCAAGTAGTGCCAACCCTAACTTCTCTAAAGTGCCTTCATGATAGATGTAGGGGTCTTCTTGCCGCATGGCAAGTAATGAATCTATGGCACTCTCAGTTTTCCCATTACCTGTCATATACAGAAGGTGAGAGACTCTATTTTTAGTAAACGAGGAATCTTGCTGTTTGGGCACAATAGGAAGGTCATGCTCACTATCAAAACCATGGTCTTCATCTACAGCTGTATGTGTTGCGCAGGAAGAGGTCAGCAAAAGAAGTAAACAAATTCGTTTCATCAGTCAAGCTCTTTGATGTAATCCCACAAATCTATACCTACGTGGCTAAGAGCGATTCTTAAGGCATTGATTGGCAGGCCCATCACATTAAAGTAGCAGCCATCTATTTTCTGCACAAAAATAGAGCCGCTTTTTTGGATGGCGTAGCTTCCGGCTTTATCATGCAGGGTGTGCATGTGCATATAGCGATTGATTTGCTCATCTGTAAGCTTGTTGCAGAGCACTTTTGTTTCTTCTACTTCGCAATAAAATTGGCCATCTTTATAGCTTGCAACTGCGGTATAGACCGAATGCCATCTACCTGATAGCCTCTTAAGCATACTACGAGATTCATCATCATCTACAGGCTTGCCAAGAGACTGCTCATCTATGGCCACTACCGTATCGGCTGTAATGATAACATCGTTTGGGTAGTCACGTGCCAATGCTTTGGCTTTACCAAGAGCAAGCGTAGTGGCAAGCTTTTTACCACAGCCTTCAAAAGGTACGGCATCTTCATCAAAATCAGAGGGAACCTGTTTAAAGGGCAGCGAAAAAAAATTCATGATTTCTTTTCGGCGAGCAGATTGTGAACCTAAAATAATCATAGCTTCCTCGCAAAAAAGAGTGTTGCAATACCAAAGGTCTGAGGTTTTATCTGCACATCAGTAAAGCCCGCCTTTTCAAGTTCAGCAACAATCTGCTCAACCGGCACAAAGCCTTTGATGCTCTCACAGAGGTAGGTATAAGCGTCTTGGTTTGATGTGAGAGCTCGTCCAACAAGAGGCACTATGGTCTGCAAGTAGATGCGATGTAAAATGTTTAAAAAAACACTATTTGGGCGTGTAAGCTCTACTATGCCCACACTTGCTCCTGACCGTAGCACGCGGTACACTTCTTTAAAGCAGTCCTCTCTATTTTGGATATTACGTATGCCATATGCGCAAGTTACAGCATCAAAAGAGCTATCGCTAAACGGGAGTATCTCTGCATTGGCTGCATAAAAAGAACAGTTGGCAAGAGTAAGTCGCTTTTGAGCAATAGCCAGCATCTCTTCAGAAAAATCAAGCAGACTATATGATGCTTGAGGAAGTCTTACCCCCATCCTCTTTGTAATTTCACCTGTACCACAGCAGATATCCAAAATATCTTGAGGAGTATTTTTTAGCACACCAGATACAAGCCGTCTATTCCATAGCCTATGTAAATTACCAGACATAACAGCGTTACCCAAATCATAGCGCCCCGCTATGCTATCAAATAGCGCACGTATGCTTGTGGGGTTAGATTTGGTATATTCAGTCATTTTTCACACTTGGCATGAAGAGCTGCAAACTGCTCAAGGCCCTGAAAATGGCTAGAATCTAGATAATAATCAAGGCCCTTGTAGTAGTCTTGTAAGGCTCCTACACTTAAACCTGTTTTGCTTTGAGCGGAAGTAATCATTTCAGAAAAGTTAGCTGTAGAGTAGTCGTAGGCAGTAACAAGTTTCTGGTGAAATTCTCGCACCTGATCTGGCCAGTCCATCCACGCATCTATACGAGTGGCAAAAAGTGCAAACACAAAGGGTTTTTGGGTAAAGCGGTACCACTCAGCAGCAAGCTCAAACTTATGTATTGTATCTGTATGACAAGCAGTTAAGCACTCATCACCAATCACTAATGCTGCATCGTAGGTTTTAAGAAGTGTGTCAACATCAGCTCTTTCATGAACTTCAATAAAAATAGGGGCAACTTTCCAGAAGGTTTTAGCAAGTACCCGTAGTAGCATAGCAGAGGTAGAATGGGCATCTGTTATGACGATTGTTTTGCCATCAAGTTCAGTTAGGCTATAGTTACTAAAGAGGCACACACTTTTATTAGTACGAGTAGCCCCAATACCTAAGTTTGTGAGCAGCACATACTTTTCTCGGTTTTGAATGAACGTAGCACTAGAGACTA
>JAJFUY010000227.1 GCA_021372185.1 Chlamydiales bacterium
AAACCACGATTCAACGCAAAATCGCAAAGATCCAAAAACGCAAAAAAAAACAAAAAATTAAACTGTCTAATTATAGGTGGGCGTTGAGAGGTTATAGCACCTGTTATATTTAATTGTTTTTTAGTTGAAATCCTGCTAATCTTGCTAGCATCATGACTTTCTTATTACCTGAAATTGCCAACGGTGAGGATAAATCCTCTGCTTTTATAAACTGCATGCGAAATAGCTATCGCCATGTACGTAAATGGGCAAAACGAACGAATACAAATTGTTTTAGGCTGTATGACCGCCAGCTCTATCACTACCCACTTGCCATTGATTATTATGACGGGCGCTACTCTGTGCACTATTTTGCCCAAGACTATGCAAGTGACGAGGTGCCAGATGCTCTTGCAGACGAGGTAGAACAGGCGCTTATTTCCACTTTTAAGGCAGATCCTGAACAAATTTTTTGGCGCTCGCGGATTCGTCGCAAAAAATATGAGCAGTATGAAAAGAAAGATGTAACTAAAGAGTTTTTTACTGTTTTAGAATATGGCGTCAAATTCAAGGTAAATCTTATTGACTATCTTGATACGGGCCTCTTTATGGACCACCGTGAAACGCGCCAGCTTGTGGCCAAAGAGGCAAATGGTAAGCGCGTGCTTAACCTCTTTTCGTACACTGGGTCATTTAGCGTGCAGGCGGCGGTGCATGGTGCCTCGTTTACCAAAAGTGTAGATATGTCAAATACCTACTCAGAGTGGGCGCGCGACAATTTTAACTTAAATGGCCAAACCCCAAAAGCAAACGAAGTAATACGAGCTGACTGCCTCAAATTTTTGGACGAAGAAATAAAGGCTCGAGAGCGATATCACATTATTGTCATAGACCCTCCGACCATATCACGTTCTAAAAAAATGGATCAGATGTTTGATATCCAGCATGATTATATTTTTCTGCTCACAAAGTCTTTACGTCTCTTGCATCCGGGAGGCGTTATATTTTTCAGTACTAACTCGCGCAAATTCATATTTGATGATACACTCTTTACGAGTGTCGAAATATCTAAAAAAACGCTTCCAGTAGATTTTAGCGATCCAAAAATTCATCGCTGCTGGAAAGTAACTCACCCACCACAAATTTGATACTATTTATGCAATCTAACGATAACCTTCAAGAAGCCTGTAGAATACGCCGCACCTTTGCTATTATCAGCCACCCAGATGCCGGTAAAACCACCCTTACAGAAAAGCTGCTGTTATACTCCGGCATGATTCACACAGCAGGTGTTGTAAGAGCTAGAAAAGGCCGTAAAGCTGCAGCTAGCGACTGGATGGCTATGGAGCAAGAGCGTGGAATTTCTATTACAGCATCAGCCATGCAGTTTACCTACAAAGACACTGTCATCAACGTATTAGATACTCCCGGTCACGAAGACTTTTCTGAAGATACCTATAGAACACTTACAGCTGCCGACTGCGCTATCATGGTAATTGATGCAGCAAAAGGTGTTGAAAAGCAAACCAGAAAGCTCTTTGAAGTCTGCCAAATAAGAAAAACACCCGTACTTACCTTTATCAACAAGATGGACATGCCCGGCCACGAGCCGCTTGATTTGATGCATGAGGTAGAAAGTGTATTAGGCATTCACTCTTACGCCATGAACTGGCCTATAGGCCAAGCAAAAGACTTTAAAGGCGTCTATGACCGCATGAATAATGAGTGCCTCTTTTTTCATAAGGCATCAACCGGTGGTGCCCAAAAAGCAGAAATTACCCGCGCACCTTTAGATAGTCCTCTTGCCTTAGAAATGATGGGAACTGACGCTGTAGCTAAGCTCAAAGAAGACTTAGAGCTTTTAGAGATGGCTGGAAACGCCTTTTCTCATGAAGACTTTTTAGCAGGTAAAGTGACTCCTGTGTTTTTTGCGTCGGCTTTAACTAATTTTGGTATTGAGCCGTTCTTTGATGCCTTTATCCATTTAGCCCCATCACCCCAAGCGCGCGTTGTAGATGGCTTAGATGGAAAAGAAATGACCATTGACCCTGTCACAACCCCATTTAGCGGTTATGTATTTAAGCTGCAGGCAAACATGGATAGACGTCACCGCGACAGCATGGCATTTTTACGTATCTGCTCTGGTAGGTTTGAGCGCGACCTTACAGTAAAACACCACCGCCTAGATCGCGAGATCCGCCTTTCACGCCCGCACGGTATGGTAGCAGGGGAGCGTACAACTTTAGATTATGCCTATCCAGGTGATGTTATAGGCGTTATTAACCCAGGTCTTTTTGCAATTGGTGATACACTTTCACTTTCTGGCGGTTTTACTTTTAAGCCCTTACCACAGTTTCAGCCAGAAATTTTTGCACAAGTAACCCCACAAGATGTTGGCAAGCGTAAAGCCTTTGATAAAGGCGTACTTCAGCTCACAAGTGAAGGCGCCATTCAGCTCCTGCGCCCGTATGATGATTTAAGCGCCCCTATTTTTGGCGCTGTAGGCCAGTTGCAGTTTGAAGTAATGCAGTATCGTCTAAAAGATGAATATGGCGTAGAAACCTCCATCACCCCCATGCCTTACAGCACAAGCGCCTGGGTAATTGGAGACCTTGCCACCTTCAAAAAACCCACAAATGCCCTTCTTGCGCAAGACAGGCAATCCCGCCCAGTAGTGCTGTTTTCTAGTGCCTGGGAAAAGCAATACGCCATGAAGCAAAACCCAGACCACCAGCTTCTTGACATCCTCTAAACTATCAATTTGCTGGTCTCTGATACTTGTTGATCGGGAGGATTATTGCAATAACAGCTCCAAGCAATAGCAGCTGTTATACCTGAAGCTGCAGTTGCCCCCAGTATGATAAACCCTTCTCCGAGGAGATTTGTATCATAGGTAAATGCTGAGGTGTAGATATCATAACTACCCCAAACAGCACCAGCAACAGCTAGTGAGGTAAAAACAGAGCCCACAGCGGCACTTACCTTTTGGGTCGTTGAGTATGGGACATCGTTTTCTTCTCCGGCAGCATGCCACGATTTAGTAATTGTTGACTCTTTTTGTACTCTACAGCAGCCCATACGTGATCTCCTCATCGAAAAAAATAGCATCGTAATATAATACGGTAGCGATAAATGTTCTAGCGAATAGTAATTCTTCTAGACAAGCTTTGAAGTCATCAGGTACAAGGGCGAGAATATAAAGATGTTGAGGATCTCATGGCCCATCCTGTTGCTTTTGATGCAACGCACCATAATCAGGAAGTAGAAAACAAAACGCTCTTTGGGTTTTGGGTCTACATTATGACTGACTGCGTGCTGTTTGCCACGCTCTTTGCAACCTATGCGGTACTTTGCAATAACACCTTTGGTGGCAGCCCAGGGCGTGAATTGTTTTCTATGCGCGAGGTACTTACTGAAACGCTGATTCTTCTTACAAGTAGCTTTACCTGCGGGCTTATTATGCTAGCGGCTCACGCTAAGCAAAAAGCAAAAGTGCTTTTTTGGATAGCTGTTACCATGATTTTAGGCTTTAGCTTTTTGGGTATTGAGCTTAAAGAGTTTTATCATCTCTGCCAAGAGGGCAATAGCTGGCGTCGTAGCGGGTTTCTTACCTCATTTTTTACCCTTGTAGGCACTCACGGGGCACATATTACCTTTGGGTTGTTGTGGGCGGCCATATTAGGTTGGCAGGTATTTACTCGTGGCATCGCACACAATACCCTTCGACGTTTAGGCTGTTTTAGCCTCTTTTGGCACTTTTTGGATATTGTCTGGATCTTCATTTTTACCATCGTCTATCTCATGGGGGCAATATGACAGCTCATTCAGATCAAGGCCACGGCTCTTTATCGTCATACATCATTGGCTTTATCATTTCGATTGCATTAACGCTCATTGCTTACTATGTAGTGGTAGAAAAGGTGCTTTCACCCGGCTATGCTATTGGTGCTGTAGTAACTTTGGCGGCTTTACAGCTACTCGTGCAGCTGTTATTTTTTCTGCATATGGGAAGTGAATCACGACCTCGCTGGAATTTACTGCTCCTTCTGTTTATGATTTTAGTGCTTGTCATTATTGTGTGGGGATCACTTTGGATTATGGATAATCTCAATACCAACGTGATGCCTGTAATGGATATGAAAGAGGCGTTGCATCATCAAGCATGAATAAGACAACGCTTTTAAAAGAATACTGGACCCTCACCAAGCCTGGAATCATCTTTGGCAATGCTGTTACGGCCATTGCCGGTTTTGCACTAGCTTCTAAGGGTAATATTAATGTGATTTTATTTTTGGCGATGCTGCTGGGTTTATCACTTGTTATAGCATCAGCTTGTGTCTGGAATAACTACTTTGACCGCGCCATGGATGAAAAAATGGCAAGAACCAAAAATCGCGCCCTTGTAAAAGGGGTGATATCTATAGAGAACGCTCTTTTGTTTGGGATGATACTAGGCCTAGTAGGCTTGAGCGTATTATTTATCTTCACAAACGTCCTTACTGTAGCCATGGCCGCCTGCGGATTTTTCACCTATGTGGTGCTTTATGGCTATTCAAAATACAAAACAAGCTTTGGCACGGTTATAGGCAGTATTTCTGGTGCCATTCCACCTGTTGTAGGCTATACAGCAGTAAGTAATTGCATAGACCTTGGCGCACTTATCCTTTTTTCTATCGTAGTGGCATGGCAGATGCCGCACTTTTACGCTATTGCCATGTTTCGCCTAGATGATTACTCAAAAGCCTCAATTCCTGTGCTGCCAGTATCATCAGGCATGCTGACCGCCAAAGTGCACTCTCTACTATGGGTACTAGCCTTTGGAGCCGCATCTATGCTCCTTACGTTTACGGGCTACACCGGCTACACCTATTTAGCGGTAACAACAGTTCTAAGTAGAGCCTGGCTCACACTAAGCCTAAAAGGCTTCACCACCACTAACGACCAAGTTTGGGCCCGCAAAATGTTCATGCTTTCCCTCTTCATCATCATGGCTCAAGCAATCACCATCTGCCTTGATTGTAGATAAACCCTGCCTAATTCTTTTTTGATGTTTTGTATTAGAGTCCTTTAGGACGACTGAACGAAGCCCACCGTGACCGCAGGGAACGGTGGGAATAGTATGTAAAGAAAATAGAGCCCGGTTTAGGGCGATTGAATCACGAGATTGAATCGCCCTAAACCGGGCTCCATTTTCTTCTGTATCTTTTCCCACCGTTCCCTACGGTCACGGTGGGCTTCGTTCAATCGTCCTAAAGGACTCCCAAACCATCAATATGGTTTTTACTAAAACAATTTGGTTTTTTCTTGAAAACGGTGGCCTATTATGGGGAGGTAGCTGGCTAATTTGCGGACTGTGGGCATAATTGGGGGATAGGGTTTATTAGAGACAGCTTTGATTGCGGATAATGTTAGGGCGCTAATGGCGGTAACTGCTGCAACGGATGAATATTCCTGAGGATTGCCTTCAGTCAGAATAAAGAACGTTCCACCAAGGATACAAGCAGAAGTTACCAAGGGAACAAAGCGACGCACCACTGAATTTTCAACTTTGATTCGATTTTCGGCAAATTGCTCAATTACTCCGAGGGCAAAAGCTGAAAGAACAAATTTACCTTCCACGCTCTCTATGAACGTCTCGCAGTAAGCCGGAACAGCAGACCAAATTGCTCCGTTGATAAGCATTTGTTCAGCTTCGGTTGAGTTATTACCGTCGCGTGTAAAAGGATTATAGTTTGCAAAAAAGCCTATTAAGCCAGAATCTTTGAATGGTTCCATATTATCTTTATTTAAATTTTTCGGAGAAAATATAATCTATTTCTCTTACAAATTCGTCAAGATAATTGTGCCCCAATTATAATTTGGGCATCTCGAGTTTGGACATTTGGCCGAAGGCCTTTGGAGTGCGGTAATTTTTTACCGCTCTTAATTTTTGATTAGGCACTTTATCTTCGATAGCCTCCAAAACATACAATAGCCCTACACTATTACACAAATGGGTTAGCTAAAGTATTGAACGTTTGTGTAAGTTGTGGAAGTTATTGTTAAATCGGTGTGTGGTCGAAAATTAATAGCGGTAAAAAATTACCGCACTCCAGAAGCTTCGCTAGTAGTTATGGTATTGTAATTCAAATGCCCAAACACGAGATGCCCCAATTATTATAATTGGGGCATAAAGGCTTTTGATTAATCGCCTTGGTGGGCTTTGATTGCGTCGTCGATTTTCTTTTTCACCTCTTGGAGGTTAAAAGATGCAGGGTCTTGCATTGGAGGGTAGTTAATGGCTGTTTGGCCAAGTTTGCCTACAATGTCTTGCACTAATACAAAGCGCCAGAACTCGCGGGCAAAAAATCCTGACATGTAATCAGCTGAGCCTTGGCCCATATTTTGTATGGCTGTGCGTTCAAATGGGTCTTGGCGAAGGTTGTAGATTAGTGGCATATCAAGTGGAACTTTAGGACCTGGCCAGCCATCTGGTTGGTCATAAAACTGGAACTTAAAGTTGTTAATACGTAGCGCGCCAAGTGTTGATCCGCCAAAGTAAAAGATCTCTTGGCGATTTGATGGGCCTTTGCCAGTTAATAGGTTTGTTTGGTCATAGCCATCGAGGTGGTTTTTGTAGGTTCTGTCACCTAGCTGTACGCCATCTAATAGCTGCTTTGTAATATTTGGGTTGCCAGCGGCAGTACAAAGTGTTGGGAACCAGTCAAGGCCTGAGAAAATGCCGTTTTCTACAGTTCCTGGTTTAATTTTACCTGGCCAGCGGATAATGCAAGGCACTCTAAAGCCGCCTTCATAGATAGTACCTTTTTGCATGCGAAATGGTGTCATACCGCCATCTGGCCATGTCACAACCTCGGCTCCGTTATCTGTTGTCAAAATTACGATGGTATTGTCTTTTTCACCCATATCTTCAAGCTTTTTCATGAGTGCGCCCACTATGTCATCAGTTTGGGCCATACCGGCCTCTTCTATGCCATAGTTCGTGTCGCTATTCATTAGCGCCTTATATTTAGGCGATAAAAACGTCCAGATGTGCATACGTGTGGTGTTGTGCCAGATAAAAAATGGCTTGCCTTGCTCTTTTGCTTTGTCCATAAAGGCTAAAGAGTCATTGATTAACACATCATCAAATGTTTCCATGTTGTACTTTATGCCTTCCATCGGATGTGGAGGCAGCGGGCCATCGTCAACGATTTTTTGCTTACCCACTTTTCCCCAGCGAGGCTCTACTGTTTGGTCATCAACATTGGTTGCCCAAGTGTGAATGACGTTTCTGGGGCCATATTTTGCGCGAAATGCCGGATCTTTTGGGTATGAGTGCCAATAAGGATCGCTCATAGCATCAAGGTGATAGAGATACCCGTGAAATTCATCAAAGCCATGCACAGTGGGGAGGTATTTATTTAAATCACCAAGGTGGTTTTTGCCAAACTGGCCTGTTGCGTATCCAAGTGATTTTAAAGCTGTTGCGAGTGTACAGGCTTGAGCGGGAATGCCCACATCAGCTCCTGCTTGGCCAACCGTAGTAAGACCTGTACGTATAGGAAGCTCACCCGTAATAAAGTTGGCTCGGCCTGCTGTGCAGCTAGCTTCAGCGTAGTAGTCAGTAAAGCGCATCCCTTCTGCTGCAAGCTTATCCATATTAGGCGTTTTACCAGACATAATGCCTTGGTTATACGCGCCAATATTAAACCAGCCCATATCATCTACCATGATCACTAAAATATTTGGCTGTTTAGCGGGTTTTTCTGCTGCGTAGCAAGAAGAAAAAAGCAGCGTAGCGCCCAATAAATATGAGCATAAATTTCCAATTCGTAGCCCCATACTATGACTCCTGTAATTTTTTTGAAAACTAACAAGGAAATGCAGGTTTGTCAATATATATTTTTATTTTAATAACTGCGAGACTCCTGATTTCTCGATGTACGCTACGAAAAAAATTTAGCCTAGCTCAAATGAAGTGATGCCATAAACTTTGTCGAGCAGTATTTTTGGAGGTGTGCTTGTGTACATCCTGGCTGTTTCAAATATTTTTTTGCCACTGTATGTATTGGCAATTTGTAGTGAGAGTGGGTTGCATTCAGGGACATCTAAGTAAATGGGTTTATTGAGAGCATAGCCTTGGAGGCTATTGAAGATTTTGTAAGCTGTAGGAGAGTTGTCTGCAAAAAGCGGGCCAATTTTATAGACTTCTTTGCAGGTTCGAATTATTCCATACCCTTCAACTTTGTTATCGTTCAATACAGCAACACCCTTGGCGTTTGGCATGGCGAGCCATGCCTTTAAAAATGTGTCGCGATTGAGGCCACAAATGGCTTCATCATATGCACGTAAGAGTTCAAAGGGAACATGTTCAACTGTAACTGTATCTAACGAGGTGGCTGTTTTTGGTAGTATTTCGTAGCGAATGTTTCTGTAGTAAAGACTAAAGCCAGATTTTTTGTAGTTTGCCTGTTCTTGTAGTACTCCATCAAGTCCGATGCTGCGTCCTTTTGCATACTCCATGGCGTGGTTCCACAGCTGTATGCCGTACCCTTTTTTACGAAATGGCTTTTCAACAATATAGAAGCCTAAAAATGCAAAGTAAGGGTCATAGCAAACATTGGAGATACAGCCTATAGGCTTACCGTTAAGCTTGCCTATAAAAAAGCCATGGGGATCTTGGGCATAAAAGGCTTGTGCGTCATAGAGGCCGGGGGCCCAACCTTCTTTGCCTGCAAGTGAGAGCATATAGGCAAGATCTTCTTCACCTGCCTCCTCAATGATAAACCTTTCCATATCCCGTTTATCTTTTTTTGCCATCATCATTTATTTAATAGGGTAGTCTTGCGCACAACGAAAGCCTAAATGATTGAGGCTTGTATCCGGGCTTGTTTTCATGCGGGCGGTAATGGTGTAGCCTTTGCAGTAGCTTGCATGGCACAAAAATGACCCTCCGCGATGTACATATTTTTTGGCATAGGGTTCATCTGGGTCAAAGCTTGAGATGGGGCCTGTTGGATTATCTACAGGAGATTTTTGGTAGTAATTGGCGTGATATAAGTCTTGGCACCACTGCCAGACATTGCCGGCCATGTCGTAAAGGCCGTAGGGGTTAGCAGGGTAGGCTTTTACTGGTGTTGTACCATAGTAGCCATTACTTTTAGTGCTTTTATGAGGGAATTCTCCGTGCCAGATATTGCACTGGGGGTTTTGTTCATTAAATTCTTCGTTTCCCCATACGTAGCGTACATCTTTTTGTCCGCCACAGGCAGCATATTCCCATTCAGCTTCTGTGGGTAGGCGCTTATTTGCCCATTTGGCATAAGCCTCTGCATCATACCATGAGATGTGCACTACGGGGTGATCTTCTTTTCCGGTTATAGTGCTCTCTGGGCCTAAAGGATGCTTCCAGTTAGCGCCGCGTGTCCATTCCCACCAGGCGTTACTATTATGTAGCGCAATTGGTGTAGCAGATGGCTTAAAGACTAAAGATGCGGCAACTAGTGCCTCAGGAGGTGGTTGTGGTGTGCCTGGAGGCACTTGGCTCATAATTTCTGCAAGTGTTGGGGCTTTTTCGGCCGTGGTGATATAACCTGTAGCTGTAACAAAGGCCTGAAATTGTCGATTAGTAACAGGTGTGGCATCTAGATAAAAGCTCCGTATCACAACCTTGTGAGCTGGTTTTTGATCAGATCGCACATCAGCTGCAGATGAACCCATTACAAATTCACCACCAGGAATAAATACCATGCCCATGGGAGTGATGATGTTAGAAGAAAAGCGAGGCGGATGATTTTGGCAGCAGCAATCTGCATAACAAATGCTACAGCAAAACAGTAAAACATAAAAAATAATTTTAAATTTCACACATAAACCTCATTTGGTTCTTATCTACCACACCTATAATTAAAATGCCGATACAATTTTAGAGAGATTTTCGCTACACTTGTAGCGTAACAGGGTATTAAATAATGACAAAACCAAGAGATGCAGCCTTTTTGGCCCTCGACGCCTACTTCCGAGAAGGAATTTTTGTTGACGAGACGCTAGAAAAGTTTAAAAAAGATCTGTCTATGCGCGACTTTGCCTTGGCCTACGAGCTTGCCTCAGGGGTTGTCAGGCGAAAAAATACCCTTGACACTATGGCAGTAAAGCTTTTAGCTACCCCTAAAAAGCGTCCAGAAAAAGTGCTCTTGCGTCTTTGTCTGTACCAGATGCTCTTTTTGGATCGCATCCCAGATTTTGCCATTGGCGATGAAATGGTGGGTCTTGCTAAGCGATACACTTCCGTTGTGTATGCCAAATTCTTAAACTCTTTTTTGCGCAAGAATTTATCAAACTGTTCTTTAGATGATCTTACAGAGTTAGAAAAACTTTCATACCCCGATTTTTTTTCTGATAGGCTAGTGGCACGCTACGGCAAAAACAAAGCTCTAGAAATTATGGAGCTTGGCAACACAAAAGTGCCTCATTTTGCGCGCGATAGACAAGAAATGACAATGGTAGCACTCGACGGCAAAAACCTTGATGATTTTGCCACCAATAAACGCTACTACATCCAAAATCCTACGCAATTTGCCATCTACTCAGAGCTCAAAAATGGGCTTAAAGCTATTCCTAAATCAATTTTAGACCTAACGGCCTCCCCGGGTGGCAAAACAATACTTTTGCATGATTTTTTTCCCGATGCAGTACTCTTTGCTAATGACTTAAACGACAAAAAAGTAGCTAAGCTTAAAGAAAATCTAAAGAAATATAAGATCGACGCCACGCTCTCAGCGGCATCCGGCCTTCAATTTCCAGAATACAGAAAGTTTGACCTTGTAGTAGTAGACGCCCCATGTTCAAATACAGGGTGCCTCTACAAGTGTCCGGAAGCAAGATGGCGCTTAAACGCAAAAGAACTTGAAGCAAGTGTAGATTTACAAAGAAAGCTTTTGCAAAAAGCCATCAACATAGTGGCTCCAGGCGGCACAATCTGGTATTCCACCTGCTCAATTTTGCCAGAAGAAAACGAAGAGCTCGTAGCCTCAATCCCCCAATTAAAAGTGCTAAGCCAAACCCTAGTGCTACCCAACAAAGAAGGCAACGAAGGCGGCTTCGGCGCCTTCTTGACCTGCGCTAAATAACCTCATAGAGTTTTTATATCGTTTTAGAGCCCTTCAGGGCGACTGAAACGTTGCCCTGAAGGGCTCTAAAACTTAAATTCAAAATGCCCAGGGACATTGATGGATGAATGCTTCTAGTAGACGCACGCCGTAGCCGGTGGGGCCCTCTTTTGTCCAGGCAACGCCTGCAATGTCTATGTGTGCCCAGGCTTTTATTTTTACAAAGCGTTTTAAGAACTCGGCGGCGGCGCCATTTTCGCCCCAGCCTTCATTGCCTAAGTTTTTCATGTCGGCAACTGGTGATTCAATCTGCTTTGCAAAATATTCGCCCATGGGCATTCTCCAGAGGGCATCGCCTGATACTTCGGCTGCAGCCTCTAGTTTTTTAACTAGGTTTACATCATCTGAATAAAGAGCAGCATAGGCACTACCTAAACTTGCAAACGTCTCTTGTGTCAGCGTACCTAAATCAATCATCATACGAGGATTAAAACGCTCTTGGGCATAGTGCATGCAGTCGGCAAGCACTAGGCGGCCTTCGGCATCAGTATCTTGGATTTCGATTGTCTGCCCAGACATTGTGGTGATAACATCACCTGGCTTTAGCGCTTTGCCATCTGGCATATTTTCTACTAAGCCAATAATGCCCACCACATTTGTGGGGCACTTATTTATGGCAAGTGCCTGCATGAGGCCTACTACAGTGCCGGCTGCTGCTTTATCCCACTTCATCTGGTACTGCTGGGCAATGGGTTTTAGGCATACACCTCCAGAATCAAAACAGACGCCTTTACCAACCACTGCGATAGGCTGTTCGTCATTTACCTTCCACGAAATGCACGCCACACATGGCTTGTAGCCGCTTCCTTGGCTTACGGCAAGAAGGGCGGTCATGCCAATCTTTTGCAAAGCCTCTTCATCTAAAATTTCAACTTCAAGGCCGTATTGTGTTAACTCTAATACCCGCTCAGCATAAGCCATAGGATATAAACAGTTGGCAGGTTCTGATGTTAAACTTTGAGCCAAATGTACGCCTTCAATGACCGCAAGCTTACGGCTAAATTGACGTTCTAGCTCTTCTGGATTATCAGAGACTACCACAATTTTTTCTAGTTTTGGCGCCTTTATGCTTTTGTATTTATCAAAAGTAAAGCTTGCCAAAAGCACCTTTTCAAGTAGATCAAGAGAATTTACTACAAGCACCTTGTTTTTAGACTTGCAGAGGGTTTTTGCATCTTGATCACAAAGGCTTAGCACTTGATCATCGGGCATTTTGTTTGTGTATTCTATTGTAATCATGTTGAAACTACCTTTTTCTTTTTGTTTAGTAATAGTGCGCATACTGCTAAGGCACCTAATGCTATGAGTAAAAATCCGTTGCTATACACCTGTATGGATGTATCTTGTTCACTTACTGTCATCATCTGGCTTAACGCCCCGCTAAAAAGATTAGCTAAAGAGTAGCCAATAGAAACTGCGCCCATTATAAGCCCTGATATTGCTCTTGGGGCAACAACTGATGCCGTTACAAACACCGTTGGGCCTATTAACAGCTCGCCAAGAGAAATACAGACTATACTTACTATGGTAAATGCAAGTGGCACCATCTGGTTGCTCACCATACATCCCATGTAAAGTGTTCCAAAGGCTAAGGCAAGTAGGCCAAAACCTATGCCAATTTTGACAAAATCCGGCACGTATATTTTTTGAACAAGCTTTGCAACAAGTGGCCCCATAAGCAAGATGGTGAGGGGATTGCACGTTACAAGCGATGCTGCCGGAATCACGCCAAAAAGGGTATTGCGGTCAACATGGCGCTCGCCAAAAAGCACCAAACTTGAACCCAGTTGCTCTTCACAGCCATAGTAGAGCACTAAAAATACCAAGTAGAGCCCAAGGCGTTTATAGCCCTGCATTTCTTGTGGCGAGGCGTTTTTAATTTGGGTGTACATGTAATAGAGCACACCAAAAGCCACTACAGGTACAATGTAGGTAACATGTTGGTAGTTGGCAAGCCCATAAGCGCTAGCGATTGCTGCCACAACGAGTATCCCAACACCGGCAGTATTTGCACATCGAATAGGTTTAGCAATTGAGCCATAATTGGTAAGAATATTTCTTCCAAAATACAGCACAATAAGTCCTGACAGCATACCTAAGGCAGCAAGGCCAAAGCCTGCATGCCAGCCGTATACTTCTCCCACAATACCGCACAGTATGGCGGCAATAAAGCCGCCAATATTTATACCGGTATATAAAAGGGTGTAACCTGCATTTCTACGAGGGTCATTTTCCTCATAAAATTGGCCTACAAGCGCTGTGATATTTGAGCGAAAGAGGCTCGTTCCTGCAATAATGCATCCAAGACCTAATAAAAAGGCATCTGATAGCGCCATGCATATGTGTCCGAGCGCTATGGTGATACCCCCAAGTACTATAGAGCGCTTGAGGCCAAGAAAACGGTCGGCGGCAATGCCGCCAACCACGCCACCAAGCTCTACAAGTGTTGTGTAGAGGGCATACATGCCAAATGCTTTTTCGTCTGAGTAGGCAAGTTCTTTTACCATGTACAATACGAGTAGCACCCGCATGCCATAGTAGCTAAAGCATTCCCACATAGAGACAAAGTTTAAAAGATATAAGGCTTTTGGTTGTGATTTCATTTTTTAGCCTCCATTTCTAAACTTGAGCAGTAGAAGTGATCAAGCTCTAAAATACTTCTAGCCGTATCAAAGTCACTTGAGGCATATCGCTGTACCTCATTTTCCGCCTCAATATCTGTAAGAGGGTCTTTTGATGCACCTCCTGCATACTGTGTTACGATTTTACTTGCGCAGTTGGCAAGAATGATAGTTGTAAGCCCACAAGCTAGTATGCGGGCTTTAATGCCTTTTGGTTCTTTCATGTAGCCTTCGATTACCATAATTGGTTCACGGCTTGAGCGTGCGCTTACATCTTTAACAGGGATGCCGCCAGGCATTTGTAAGAAGATTTTTTTGGCCACTGCACCAACAATAGGCTCTCCACATATGGTGAGTTTGTTTTTTACACAAACAAGCCCAGTGTAGGTTGTAAGGGCAGCTTCAGTGTTAAATAACAATGGCACTGACACAATAGGTGTTTGTGGGCAATTGTACTTAACAGCTGATTTGCGCTCTAGTTGCAGCGCTCGGCATACAAGATCTCGACGATCTGCATTGGCAATACCCAATCCTTTTTGGCGAATGTAAACGGCGGCTTGCATAGACTCTTCTGCCTGCAGGCCTTGCACCAAAGGTGTGAGTATGGAGGTAAACCTTGCTTTAACTTTACCCGTGACCTCTCCAAGCCTTTGTACGAGTGACTCTATGTTAGTAAGAGGCACCTCGCGATCGTTTATCCGTTTATTGTCATTAACAATACACAGTATGCGCATGCGTAAAAGCCTTGACATAGTAGGGGAGACTTGCAGGTCCACTTTAGCTTTTTGAATAAGAAATTCCTCAAGAGATCTTATTCCTGCTAGCCTTGGAACGCGCCCACATTTTGGTATTGTACTGCCCAGCTCTTGCAATTTTATTGTGGCGTAGGCTTTTACTTGTACTGCTTCTTGACATAAGTCATCGAGATTAGCATTTGAGAAAAGCTCGCACATATCAACGGCGCTGATTTGGCAGCCGAAGTTTTTGACCAGTGGGTCAAAGCTTCTGTACTGATTTTGAATGACGGCATCTGCTGTCTCTATAGCAACAGCTAAAAGAAGCTTGGCAAAACGCACACCAATTTTACATTTTTGTTCGGTCTCTGTTTTATTGGTAACATCAACCGGAATAACAACTTTATTAAGCTCTAAGGCCTCTACAGTAGCGCAAGAGGGCAGCATAGAGCGAACTAGTGGTAACATAACACTGCTCCGTAAAAAAATAATTATATATAAGAAGGACGAGCCTTCCCGAAAAAAAATAAACTGTAAAAAATTTTACTTAGGTCGAACTACGTCGACGAAAAAAACAAACTAATAAGAAAAATGGCTGAAATGCCAGAAATGGAAAGGATGGAATGGATAAGAAGACTGGATGTTTGAAAGTTGATTTAACGGTTCTATGGGTATACAGGCTTTGCTGTTCATGTGCTTCTCCTTAATTTGGTGCACGGGTTTTTTAAAATGCTGTAAGAACTGGGGAACTTGTGGGTGTTTTATTTATTGCCAGCGGCAAAAATAAAAACCCGTAAAATGTGGACGATGATAATGGTGACTAAATATGAACAAAGGTGTGCCCTTAGCGGTGCTAGGAGCCACTTTATTTGAGCGTAACTGTATGTCTGTAGTTAAGCAAATTGTGTTCATGTGCCTTAGTATACCAATTCTCCTGCAATTTAGTCCAATATAAATGTTGATAGATGGAATTTCGGTACTATGCCTTTTCCATTTCCCTTGCCCTTGCCCGATTTTGTATTTGTATTGTATTGGAGCCCTTCAGGGCGACTGAAACGAAGCCCACCGTGACCGTAGGGAACGGTGGGAACGGGCAAAAAAAACATCGGAGCCCGGTTTAGGGCGATTCAATCACATGATTCAATCGCCCTAAACCGGGCTCCATTTCTTTCTATATCTTTTCCCACCGTTCCCTACGGTCACGGTGGGCATTGTTCAGGCGCCCTGAAGGGCTCTAAAACAAATCGGGCAAGGACAAGGAAATACCTTATGTTGACATTAATTTCGGCATGAATTAATATTCATTTATTAATGCATAAATATGCAATATTGAGGTGTTTATGGGAGAGAAAATAAGTCGCCAGCAGGCTATAGAGCAGCTTTTGAGGCAAGAATTGATTACAGATCAGGCTCAGCTTGTAAAGCTTTTGCATACACGCTACAGCATTGAAACTAACCAAACTGTGGTGTCACGTGATTTACATAAACTTGGTGTAGCAAAAAAGCGTGTGAAGGGCGAGCTTGTCTACGAGCTACCAGAGGGCGATATTTTATCTGAAATACTAAAGCTTGCCATCATTGATATTGTCCACAATGAATCGACAATCGTGATTATCACACAACAAGCCCTTGCGGCTTTTGTGGGTGATGCTATTGACGCGCTAGAAGATATTGACATTCTTGGCTGCATAGCGGGTGAAAACACGCTCTTTGTGACGCCAAAATCTGTAAAACAAATAGAAAAAACGTACTTACAACTATGCCAAAAGCTTGGCTTTAAGAAGAGGAAATCATGAAAATAAAACTAGCATCTCTACTCGTAGTTTGTGCATTGCTACTGTCATCATTTGCATCAAAAGAATCACTACTTGTTGGCACAAATG
>JAJFUY010000326.1 GCA_021372185.1 Chlamydiales bacterium
CACGTAAAAAATGCTGTAAAACTCAGCCAAAACCACTCCTCAGGCCTCACTCAAGACATACTGAATCTAGAAGGCATGTCGAGCACAAAAAACAGGTGTCTTTTAAACAATCTGTTAAAACTGCCAAGAGCAAATTACCTAGAAATTGGCTGCTGGAAAGGGTCTACATTTATTTCTGCTTTATATGGTAATCAGAACACAATAGCAAATGCCACGGCCATAGATAACTGGTCAGAATTTGATGGACCATATATGGAATTTGCTGCCAACTGCAGCCACTATCTTCAAGATGGCTATAAAGTCTATTCTCACGACTGCTTTGCAGTTGACCCTAAAACAGTCATTAAATCGCCTGTACACATCTATTTTTATGATGGGGCACATAGCGCTGAGGCTCAAAGTAAAGCCTTTACCTACTACAATTCTGTATTAGACAATACCTTCATTGCCATTGTTGATGACTGGAACCACGGCCACGCAAGAGAGGGCACCCTAAGCGCCTTTAAGCAGCTAAAATATAAAGTTGTCTATGAGATATACCTTCCAGCACGCTATAACGGCGACCGCGAACAGTGGTGGCACGGTTTATACGTTGCTGTTGTTCGTAAATAGGTAATTTTACATTAATTAATAGTCATTGCATAATTACCTGATTGGTTTTAGACTTTTAGTTTAATTATGGAGGTGGCTATGCAATCACTAAGTAGTTGCACTGTTGTTGAGCAATTTGCACGATTTACCCTTGATAGTACTACACCGAGCCCACTTGCCTCACTTGATCAAAAAATTGATGAATTTTGCCATGAGTTGTTTGTACGAAGAACTCAGAGAAAAGATGAAGTCAGTGCCCGCTTTATAGACGACGAGCACGTAGTAAGCATTTGCGGCGAACTCACTGATGCAAACCGCAAGTTTGTACAAGAATTAGTCAACCACCCTCACTTTCTGGGCAGTCTAAGGGATAAAGATGTGAACTTTATCCTTAATGGCCAAAGAGCCCAAAAAGGCATCTTATACCTTGTAGAAGAGTGGATACCCAGAGATTTATGTGATAGCTGTAGCCCTAAAGATCTTTCAGCCGAGCTCAAATATTCATTTGTTAACAACTGTGGCTTTATAGACCACGTAATACTTAAGCCAGGGCAAAAAATACCATCAGACACCCTTCTGGCAGTTGACCTTCATATTGAAAATAATCCCTACTTTAAAGGGTTTGGGAGGTTCAACTTACTACGCATACAAGCTCTCTCTACATGCCGTGTTGCAAAAAAAATTATAAAGTGCTGTACATCAATAACGCACGATGAATTGGATCCAGCTCCCATACTTAAAAACCTAGTACGCAAGAAATTACCTACTGACCGGTACATAGATGTTGTACCACCCTATACAATGAACTGTGTGGCAGTAGGCAGCCACGATATTCATGGAAGCTATGTACGAGCAGGAGGTCGCCTATTTATTGCCTGCCAAGGGCCCAGAAAAGACGTCGTTAATGCCTTTTGGCAAACAGTGCTTCATCATGGCACAGAATCAATTATTGCCCTAGGGCCAGATAATGAACGTCAAACCGAAAAATTCTATAGCGGCTACTTTACCTTTAAAGATACGTTAGTACTCGAAGAGGGCCTCACAGTTAAAAAAGCAGCAGATGATACTGCGATTGACTGGGACTTTGTCGTGCCAGATCTTAAAGTATCTCCAAAAACAGTCAAGCACAGCATTATGTCTCGGACATTTGAGCTAACATCTCCAAAATTTGGCACGCGCATAGTGCGACACCATCACTGCCCCACCTGGCAAGATATGAAGGGAGGGGATTGCCGCATCTTAACAGAGCTTATCAAGTGTATTGACGCCACGCCTGCAGCGCCCAATAAACCTGTTATCGTGCACTGTAGCGCAGGTATAGGCAGAACCGGCACACTCATAACAGGCTATGAGATACACCACGCAAAACAGCCCATTAACCTGCTGGCCACAATTCTCCAGCAAAGACACGCCCGTTACGGCATGGTGCAAAGCAAAGAACAAGTTGAAATGCTCTTACGCTTTATGAAAGCGTAATTAGCATTTCTTATAGATGATTTTATCTAGTTCTTGCATTTCCCCATGAATGTTTGTCTCGTCCAAATCGTGGATTGAGGGCAAGCGCGAAAAGTAATCGACATAATAAACCTGGTTTTTATAAATTCGCGCTGAAGTATATGTCAGAGGCCTATTTTTGCAAGTTTGTCATAACGAGATTGGTCGAAGAAAAGGGGTTGCAGGGTATGGAGTGCCTCACTTCAGCGAGTCACTCCCTCGAGTTTGGACATTTGAATTACAATACCATAACTACTAGCGAAGCTTCTGGAGTGCGGTAATTTTTTACCGCTTTTAATTTTCGACCACACACCGATTTAACAATAACTTCCACAACTTGCAGGAACGTTCAATACTTGGGCTTTCCCATTTGAGT
>JAJFUY010000332.1 GCA_021372185.1 Chlamydiales bacterium
ATCTTTTATTTATAATTTTATCAAGAAGATTTGACTATGGCTGGTAGGTGTCATGATTCAACAACCGAGCTCCCAGTAGCTTTGGACCTAACAAGGCTTACCTAAGAAGTTCAAGTAAAAACCATTAAAAACTGGCATCAAAAAACAACGCTACTGATTAAATGTAAAAATTGATATTTACACATGAAAGTAGTAATTGAGGGTATAGTCATGGTGACGCCTACTGGTGGGAAGAAGCAATTTGGTGATGATGAAGATATTGGTCGAGCCCATAAAAAACGTCCTAAAACTCATGATATTGATACTAAGGTGGATAGGGTTGTTAAAGATCGTGCTCCTAAAGTAGAGGCAACAGCCCCTGAAAAATCTCGTAAGATTTTAAAGCGTGGTAAAGACGACGAAGGCTCTATTAAGCCAGGAAGCTTAAAACGCCCTAATACTGCTAGTGTGACTCCAAAAGAGCGGCAGGTAAACCAGAAAAAAGAAGTGGCGACGGCTATTTTATTGGCGCTAGAAAATGTATCAAGTGTTGAAGTTGAACCAGCAATAATAGCCGATATTTTCAAACTGGAAAATGAGTTTAGAATAATATTAAGTCAGCCGAGCTTTCCGCAAAGACGGCGTATCCAAGAACAGTATAATACTGTCATGCTGCCTCTATTAGAGCAGGCCAAGGAATTTCTAAAGACACATCCTAAAAGCTTTTCTGTGGACGCAGCAGCAGGTAAGGGCGATGCTTATGTAAAAGGCAAGTCGGCACTTGCAAAGGCAAAAGAAGAAAAGCTCGAGCTAAAGGCTAATGTGAAGTCAGTTCAAGAAGTGATTTTGCTGCCTGAAGAAAATACAGTGCTTAAAAAAATGGATGTTAAAGCAAAAGAAGAGTCCTATATTGCTGACAGCCTCTTTCATATCCTCTCCAAAAAGGCCGTTGTGGGTACTTTTAACATCAAAGTAGAATCAGAAGAAGTATCTGCTGATGAAATGGACATAGATGTAGAAGAGGTAGAATATGAAGCAAAGCCTTTTGTCCAGATGATGCTTATGGCTGATCTGAAAAATAGACCCGACGCTTTAGAAATAATTATGCAACGCATGACGCCTGACTCTGAATACAATGGAGTACTTACTGGAGAAATTCAGATGTTAGATATGCATTCAAACAACTTAGGCGTAGCTCCGGTGTTGCCTCATGGGTGTGATGCCTTTACAGACTTTAGTTTGGGCCCAGATTTTACTAAAAAGATCTCGTTAAATAAATTTTTGGTAAAATACTTGAATGGTGAAATTGATGCGAACCAGTCTGTACAGTATACAGAAAAAACCACAAGACGTGGACAGGACTCTACTGTGTTAGTTCAAAAACACTTTTCAGAGCTACCTGTCGAGCTTAAAAAAGCTTTAGAGTGCCCCTGGCAGTTCGTTATTTTTGATACAGACCGTTCTGTGGGAGAAGATAATCGCTTACAGTACTGTCTTGAAGATGACGTGGTAAAAACTACGATACCACTTCGTTCTTGCTTACTAGAGCTAGATTGGAAAGATACTCCATTGTCTGATGCAACCCTTTCAAGGCTGCTTCACAGCCAAGAAATGGATAGTAAAGTCAATAACTGGATGGCAAGAAGCGATGCCCCCATTTTAAAGCGGCTATCACCATATGTAAGAAACCATATTACAGAGCTACTTGGACCGCATATAGCCAGTTTTGATTTAAGTGTTATTAGGGCAAAAGAGGGTGAAGAATATCTCACAATCGCCGATTTACGAGAGCGCTTTGTATCATCTCTTTGCGAAGTAGATTCACGCGATAATAGAGCCCTCTGGCGCACACTTGAGAGCGAATTGAATTACGACCTACATTCTCGATCACAGGAGGCACAAGATAGAAGATCAGTCATTGCAAACCAATTATTTCCTCGCCTTACAACACGCCAGCAGCAGGCTATGCACGCGCGGCAAAGAGCAAGAAAAGAATACCTGGCAAGCTACCAGGCATTATTGCATACAAATAGCTCAAGACCAGATTTAGGACAGGTTATGGCAAATTATATTAATCTTCCTACAACCCCTTTATCAACAGCCCGAAAAAAAGAATTTTTGGCTCTTATGCAGAATCGAGATGTTCAAGACCTGCATGGTGTGTCAAGCCTAGCTGAAATTAAAGAGCTGCTGATAAATGAGACACGGCCCACCTATTTTACCCTCATGAAGGCTATGTACCCGCTACTTGCCGACGTCTACGAGCTTTTAGAAATAGCAGTGGGACCAAATGATGCTCCAAGCAGCATAGGCCATTTTGGGGATTCTCTAGAAAAAATAATTGAAATAGTAAAAGCTAAAAAAGGCCACGACATCTCCATCATGGACATGGTACATAAGCTAGAAGAAGAAATCAAAACTGGCAACCCATCATTTTTTGGTTTTACTACTGCAAGTGAAAGCTCAAGCACTACAGAGTAATGTTGGGGTCACAAGGTACGGTGTTAACGCACTGATCGTACAGGGCTTCTGGATTGAGAGTAAGTGTAACGCGGCCAAGAGGGGCATGTTCTAGGGCAAGTGACTCTACAATTATGCGTCTTTGGTCCTCAAAAAACCGCTTGTGATTTGAGGTATAGCCTCCATCTTTTTCCCTATCAAAAGAGGGGATGTTAAGCCCAATAACTTCCACGCTCTTTTCGACAAGAAAATCTACAGCTTCGTTTGTAAGATACGGCCAGTCGTGAATGGACTTTTCATGGCCCTTGACACATATGAGAACCACTTTTTCTTTCAATTCACCAAGAGCTTTTATAAGCATAGCTTTTGTGATGACATATTCATTTGGAATTTCAACAAAAGGCTTATCGCACATGAATGAGTAGGTATCGCCAGAGCTGAAAATAAACGAAGTAACCCCGCTTATTTGTTCGATGCGATCTATTTGTACGTCTTGGGCTTCTAGTTGGACATGCAGTGCCGCAAGGGGTGTACAATATGGGCGTATAACATCAATAAGGCACGCACCATCACCAAACACATGCCTTGCAGACTCAATATGAGAGCCTGTAAGATGAGGG
>JAJFUY010000341.1 GCA_021372185.1 Chlamydiales bacterium
TGATACTGCTTTGTGAGCATAATGCCAGCGGATCTTTTGGGCTACTTATCAATAAACCTCTCGACCTTGAACTTCCCGAAGAAATCCTCAATTTGAACGACGTGAGTAACCCTCACATAAGTATACGTGCTGGCGGCCCTGTACAAACCAATCAGATGATGATTTTGCATACAGACGAAGAAAGTGCAAGCCATACTCTCCATATCTGTGAAGGAGTCTTTTTAGGCGGCGACCTCCAGTTTTTACAAGAGATGATTCAAAGTGAAACCGGCCCTCACATTCACCTCTGCTTTGGCTATGCTGGCTGGACGGCAGGGCAGCTCGAGCGCGAATTCTTAGATGGCAGCTGGTATATGCATAAAGCCACAAGTCAGTTAGTATTTGAAACTCCCCCACACGATATGTGGAGAACAATTTTGCGCCAAATGGGCGGAAAATATGGCACGCTATCTATGCTCCCTGATGATTTATCGGTGAATTAATGAGTAGTGTTGCGCGCTCACTCAAAGCCCTTGAAGACTACGCCCAATCACTCCACGTTCCAAACAGTCCAAGGATGCTTTTACGGCTCATTACAGTTGATGGTCAAACGGTTTTAGACTGTAAGCCTGCAAAAAAGGGGCTTCAATACTACCGCAAGAACTATCAGTTAAAAAACATTGCAGCATTCTTAAGCTCTCCTGAATTTTGCAGTGCCGTATATACACAAACAATAGGAGAAAAAGATATTAAGTTACTGCATGAAGCTGCACTCATACTCACATCAAAAATCAGCCATCATAACGAAAAAGTTTTCTCAGAGCATATTCCAGACAACCTTCACGAAATTACGCGTATCTTTACTATCAAATATAACTCTTCAAGTCCTGCCAAACACGGCATCATAACAAAAAGACTGTCCTTAGTAGAGTCTCGAATAGCATCAAAATTTCAACCTAAATTATCAGAAAAAGAGGTTTTGGATAAACAAAAGCAAACCTCACAGATTGAAGGTCTTACCGGAAATGCGAATGCCGACCAATGGCAAGAGGCACTCGACGCCCTTTCTTCTAATTACGAAATAGCCGCAAATTATATACCACCTAAGCACCTAGATTCAAAAACGCTCTGGCAGCAAAAACTGCAGCTCAGATTACATGAAATGGTCTCTACCGGTGTGGAACAAATGATAGACGACTACCTCCAAAACTTTGAATCACTCCCACGAGATGAATGGAAAAAACGTGTAGACAACTTTGACTATCGAGTAGAACGATATATCGCGATGTGCCAAGAAAATCTCCAGCCTGATTATGATTTTTACACAAAATGGGAAGAATTCTTGAAAGAAGAAATGATTCAAGGGTTTGTAAACCCATCAGAAATACTAGGATCAGGCGCATGCTGGGCGCTATCCTTAAGATGGTCAATACAAGAGCTTACCCATAAAGAGCCAAGCAACATAACAAAGATTGCCAAAGAACTCAAAATAGGCACTGTAAGCCAACGAGATCGCTTTAATCAGGCATTTTTACAGGCAACAAAAGAAGGCGTTACCTCAAAGCAGCTTGAATCAATAAAAAAGCGTGAGTCTGTTGCGACATCAGAAAATTTCATTTGGGCAGAAGATCTCAAAAACCAAAATTTAAAAGAAATTTTAACAAAAAACCTGTCTAGCAAAGAACTAGCTGCCTATGACGGCGTAGGACAGCTTTGCTTTTGGTGGAGCGACACAGCACACGCCATCACCATTACCTGCCGTATAGACCCAATAAACCCCCAAAATAGCGTCCTTCACATCATCGACCCCTTCATCGGCTTACTTAACTTCCCAGTCCCTGTAGACGATACAAACGCCTCCAACACCCTTACCACTTACATAGAGTGCCTAACAGACCTACTCACCACCTTCTACGGCCCCGACTTCAACAAAATAACCTGCACCTGCTTTACCAAAAAGTGAACCACTATGTTGCGCCGTAGGTGCAATTTATTATTAGCCCATGGTGTAGGCCCATCGGGCCAAACCGTGGGAACAATGCAAACCATATTTAGAGCCACGGATGTGGCGACTCATTATTATTCGCCACATCCGTGGCTCCAATGTTTTTTTTCATGCAGTTCCCACAATTTGCACCTACGGCGCTACATTATGGCCTAATAATAACCGTGTACCTACGGCACACAAATTTGTCTTTTTTTCAGGGAAATGTTCGATCATTAAAAAATAGAAAAACAAAAAAATAACAGGATAGCAGGATCTGGCAGGATAAATACAAAAGACACTATTTTCACTGTTTTGCATTATCCTGCTAGATCCTGCTAGATCCTGTTAATTTTTGTTTTTGTATTTTTTACTTGATAGACTGAACAAAAAAAGACGTACATTCTGATAGCAGAAGGTACGCCTTGAAGATCTTGAGAAGATAAAAAATTAACGCTTTGAGAACTGAAAACGCTTACGAGCGCCAGCACGGCCATATTTTTTACGTTCTTTCTTACGGCTATCACGAGTCAAGAAGCCTTCTTCTTTGAGCGCGTGACGGTTCTTTTCGTCTTCGAGAACGAGGCAACGTGAGATGCCTAAGCGAATTGCTTCTGCTTGAGCTTCTACTCCACCGCCGCGAACGCGAACAAGAATGTCATACGTTGCTTTAGAGTTTAGTGTTGCAAAAGGAGCTAAAATAGCTTTGCGTTGCAGTTCGAGTGGAAAATAATCTTCGAATTCACGACGATTAATGCTAATTTTTCCCTTTCCATCGCGAAGCCTTACTGAGGCAACACTTGTTTTACGACGGCCTGTAGCCACATTTTCTTGCATAGTTTCCTACCAAATTCGTTTACAAATTTTTTGTGTTACATATTTACTGGTATTGGGGCTTGAGCTTGCATATCATGCTCAGTGCCTGCAAATACACGAAGACGCTTCATCATACCGCGAGAAAGGCGGTTTTTAGGAAGCATGCCGCGCACTGCGCGAGTAATTGGATACTCTGGGTGTCGAGCTTGCATAGTGTCAAAAGGGACTTCCCTAAGACCTGCAATTGAGCCAGTATAATAGCGGTAAAGCTTTTGTTTGCGCTTTGCACCAGTTACCACGATTTTATCAGCATTAAGGATTACTACCCCGTCGCCGCAGTCGATGTTTGGTGTATAGTCTGGTCTGTGTTTGCCACGTAAGATTTTAGAAACTTCTGCAGCAAAACGACCAAGTGTTTTGCCTGAAGCATCAAGTAAGAACCACTGGCGAGTGATTTCTTCTTTTTTCTTCAACGTGGTTTGATTTGTGTTATGAGCCATATTTCTACCCTTATCAGTTCAGGAAAGGATAAAATATATGAATCTTGCTCATTTTTGTACAGGGGTTTTTGTATAAAAAGAGTAATCTTGTCAAAAAGTACCCATCCTAGGCAATCTTATAGCTTAAAGTGTAGGTAAAACAATGAAAGATGTAAAAACTTTTTTTATGCGCACATATGGCTGTCAGATGAACGAAAATGACACAGAAGTCATGTGCGGTATGCTAGAAAAACGTGGACTTGTACGTACAGCTGATGAAGCAGAAGCTGATTTATTGCTCTATAATACCTGTTCTATACGCGACTTAGCAGAACGTAAAGTATTGGGAAAACTTGGCAAACTTGGCCGCTTAAAGCAAAAACGCCCCGTGATCGGTATTACAGGCTGTATGGCTAATGCCAAAAAGGACTCCCTCTTTAAAAAAGTACCCCATCTAGACTTTGTTTTAGGCACTAATAACATCCATGAACTCAATTCCGTGCTTGATGAAGTACTGATCACCGGTAAGCAGCAACATCGTACCGACATGCGCTTTGAGCATGAATTAGACTATTTAAGCGCCACACGCCAAGATAAAGTAAAGGCCTACGTATCTATTATCCGCGGCTGCAGTAAGTACTGCACCTACTGTGTTGTACCGTATACAAGGGGCCCTGAAGTATCCCGCGACCCTGAAAGCATAGTTGCTGAATGTAAACAGCTTGCAGCACAAGGCTATAAAGAAATCACACTCTTGGGCCAAAACGTAAATAGCTACGGCAAAGATAAGCCAGAGTGGAATACCCTCTTTCATGACCTTTTATGCAAAATTGATGCTATAGATGGTATTGAGCGCATCCGCTTTATGACAAGCCACCCTGTAGATATCACGCGAGAGCTTATGCAAGCCATTCGTGACTTGCCGTCATTGTGCGAATTTGTGCACTTTCCGATACAAGCAGGCTCAGATCGTATCCTCAACAAGATGCACCGCCTCTACAAAAAAGAAGAGTACCTTGAAAAGGTGCGTATGCTAAAGGAAATCGTGCCCAACTGCTCGCTTGGAACCGATATTATTGTAGGCTTTCCTACAGAAACAGAAGAGGAATTTCAGCAAACATACGATGTGCTAAAAGAGCTAGAGTACTCTGTAGCCTTCATATTTAGCTATAGCCCAAGAAAAGGCACTCCTGCCATGCGCTGGCAAGATGACATCCCAGAACAAGTAAAGGAAGAGCGCCTACAGAGGCTTCTAAACCTACAAAACGAAATCTGCACCAAGCAAAGACAAGAAATGCTAGGGACAAATGTTGAAGTACTTGTAGAAGCATTGTCAGATAAAGAATCTGGCAACCTAAAAGGCCGCACACGCTGCTGGAAAAACGTGATCTTTTCAGGCGATGAAAGCCTCGTAGGCACCCTCCAACAGGTAAACATCCACAGCTTCAGCCACCAAACTCTTGTGGGCCAGATTGTTGCGCCAAAAGTTAGCGGCCTAAACGTTTTATAGATTAGAAGGACGAAAAGAACCTAAAGGACAAAAAAACCGTTTCCATAGTCCTTTTCGTCCTTCATATTTCCACCGAGAAGATATGTTTTAATCGATGGAAAATACTAGCTTTATTGCTTCATCAACAACTATTGAAAGCTCATTTCCTATATCGCTTGATACAATAAGGCCGAGTCTTCTTTTTTTAGTTTCTGACCCAAGATTAGGATCGAGATTTGTCCAATAAACTTCACCACGTCGTGGAAAATTTTTACCAGTCATCAGAACCATCCCCAACTGGTGATCACCTACAGACCCAATCAAACACCTGTACTTTTCAGCAACACTTTGGATCTCGTAGACTTCAAACACTTAGCTAGCTCACGAATATCGCACATAAATGTTGAAAATGGTTCCTGTAAATAACCCTTGAATTTATTGGCAAGAAATGTTTAGGATCCAATAAGGCAAAGTTTAATTTAGAGTTATATTGCCTGACACAACTATTAAACAAGGTGCACAATGAAGAATTTATTATTTAAGTCTATCTTTTTTCCTTTAACGGCTTTGACAGTCCTTGCATCAACTTCTGTATGTTCAGATATCGATATAAAAAAAAACCAAAAATTTCGTTCTCAAACAAAACAAAGAATTAAGAATGAATTTAAAGCACCCGTTGCAAAAAGACAAGGTGCCAACAATGTTCAAAAAAACAAACTGATTGATCACGCGCAAGCACGTAAATATAAAGTAAACCACCACAAGACCAAGGATTGTTCATCTAGCAGCTCTAGCCATCACGACAGCTCTAAATACGACTACATTATCGTGGGTCTTGGCACAGCGGGCGCCCCTTTAGCGCGCTATCTATCTGACAACCATCACAATAGAGTCCTTGTATTAGAAGCAGGTAGTAATTTAAGTACAGATCCTCTTGTTACTATTGGAGGATTTGATCCTGCGTTTGCTGTAGGCTTTCAAATGCTTGTCAATGATGCTAAGTATGCCGACACTGCATTCGTTGCCGATGTCAAAAATTTCCCTGCGGTGTTCGGTTTTGAACAGTATTCATCTGGCAGAATGTGGGGCGGATCAAGCGCTCATAATGCTATGCAAAGCGTCCGAGGAACGCCTGATGTTTATGACCAGTGGGATTTAGCAGCCGGCGGCTCATCTATTTGGAGCTATAACAATCTACTTCCATATATGAAAGGTATGGAAAATTATGCTGTAGCACCGGGAAATGCGCCTATTGACGCTGCTCAGCGTGGAGAATCAGGCCCATTATTAGAAATTCAAGCTTCACAGGCAGTTCCCCCGGGCTCAGTGCCTTATTATGCAAATTTTGCCGCGCAAACAGGTGGACCTAATCACATTGCAGATGGTGCGGACTATAATTCGGTAACCGGTGGTCATGTGATGCCTACCGATGGCCAAAATTTGGGCACATATATTATCCAGTACTTTAATACCCACGATCCTGTACCTCTTAATCGTAAAAGATCATTTTCAATTCCTGCATGGATATCAGATGTTGTAACTGCTGAAGGAAATAGCATTGGCAAAAGAAATCTGAAAATTGTTTCCAATGCCACAGTAGATCGAGTTCTTTTTGATAAAAATCTTAAAGCTAGAAAAGTTCATTTTATTCACAATGGACAAGGTAAAACTGCTGAGGCGACAAAGAAAATTATTTTATGCGCAGGCTGCCCTGGATCATCAACGATCTTACAAAGATCAGGAATCGGAGACCCTGTGGTGCTTGCAAAAGCCGGTGTGGACTGTCTCGTACAGAACACAAACGTTGGAGCAAATCTATCACAACATTACGGTGTAACGTGTGAAATGACTCTACCAGCGGGTGTTACTACCTTAGCTACAGGTTTTGGATTTGCCGATGCTTCTCAAACTTCATTCCATAACGACTTTTCGGCAGGTTTGAGACAATTTCAGTTTTTTAATCGCAGAAACGGTCCATTTAACCTTACAGCTCCCTTGATAGGAGCTTTAGGACTAGCTCCTGCATCAACCGTAGAGATTGCTTGCTGGAACCTAAGGCCAAAATCAAAAGGTACAGCATTCATTTTGGATAACGATCCATTCTCAAAG
>JAJFUY010000342.1 GCA_021372185.1 Chlamydiales bacterium
CCCCTTCAAAACCTTCCAATTCAAAGAAATTTGAAAAAGAAAGGGTGTCACCTTCGGTACAAAAAAACAAAGAGGGCTCCGTAAACTCTAAAACAGTTACTCCAAAACCCACTCCTTCCAAATCCACACCCTCGAATGCAGCACCTAGAGGTTCTATTAAATTCGAAAGTGGAAGGAAGAGTAGGAGCTTAAGCGATGGTTTCAACCTCCTGGAAAGTGTTAGACGCACTGAAGATGTCAAGCGAAGAAAACTTAAAAAGGCTGATTCTGGGAAACAAAAGAAGCTGAAGCGGGAAAAATTCCATAGAAATATTAAAAACACTCTTGGAAGCTTAAGGACCTTCTTCTAAAGAAGATCCTTTAATTTTTATTTTTTTAGGGAGTTGGGAAAATGAAATCTTTGATGAAAGACGAAAGTGCAGACTCTATGATCATTTTCGTGATAATCGTAGGCGCTCTAATGTTTGGTTTAACTTACATTCTTCTCTCTAATGCCTTCAATCCGCCAATTGATATTATTAATGGAATGATCGATAAAGGGCAGATGTCAGATGACACAATAGCGCATGTGACAACAATGCTGGATCTCTGGAAATGTGCACCTTTCTTTTGGATCATAGGCACAATTTTGTGGTGCTTTGAACGGTCTAAAGGAGAAAGCATTTCCTCAAACGCTTACTTTGAATATTTAGTACTAATGTGCATAACATTAGTAATTTCTGTATATCTGGTTTGGGGATTTGGTTCAAGTGTTGATGCTTTCTGTACTGCATTCGAAAGTAATATGTACTTTGTAAACTATGGGGGCGAATGGGATGTTAGCCAAACGCGGAATCTTTGTGTATGCTTGATGTATTATGCAACCATGGCACCTGGTTTCTTGGGTAGCCTACTATTCATGTTGCACCCCATATTAAAACAAAGAGATAATACATTTCTGGATGGAACCGATGAAAATTCAGGCACAGGGAAGCCAGGCGAGTATATTACCAATTATCAGCTGGACCAGTTCTAAACCTGGTCTCTATTTTTAAAATATCTTTCTATTTTTCTTTTTTCGTTTTTAGTCAATTTTTCCTGTTTCTGACATTATGCCTCACTCTCCAAAGGGCTTCGTCAAACGATTTGTATTCATTATGATCTTTAACTTTAATCAATTTTTCTTTAGCTGCTTTTAAAATAGCCCTGCATTGAACTCAAAACGAAAGCTATTTATCCCTTCAAGCCCTTTTACTAATTGGAGTGGCGCGGATAGCGGATGCTATCTAACCACCAAAAGATTTTTATATGAAGCAAGCCTAATATTATTCAAGGCAGGTGAAAAAACGCATGAGCAATATGAACGAATTGGTTGGGCTTGCTGTTGGATTGCTCACCCTGACTATTGTGCTCTATCTCGGGCCTGGTGTCGGTGAGATGGTCTCCAAAACAATGCCGATAAACGAATCCGGCGATTTCGCAGACGTAACCACTGGTGCAGAAGTTTGGACCTCTGGTGTAGGAATCCTCGGAATTGTTGTGACGGTGATATTTGTTGCAGTTGCAATAAAGGCACTGAAAGGTATTCAGGGAAACAGCAACGAATAAATATGCATTGAGGGGGCACATTCCTCAGAAAAACGGTATTAAAAAACGGCTTTAAAAACGATTCTTTTGAAAAACAATTTTGTATATCTTATTCATATCCTCTTTTTTATTCTTTTGCTTCAGCAGCTCAACAGGTCGAGCAAGCCCCCTGTAAGGGCAAGGTTGCAGGTTCAAACCCTGCCTGGAGCTTTCCAGGGAGTGAAAAACAATGTCGTTAACCAGTAAATTCAAAGAGCTCTATGGTTCTGCTTTGAAAGGACCCGAAAAAATTAGTAATCATAAAATAGCTACTGCTGTGCGTGATATAGAGAAAAAGGGCTATAAAAAGACAGGTGTGTACAAAACTGACTCTGAGCAGCTCTATTCTGCTGTTGACAAGGCTAAAACTGCTGGATTGTCTGTATCCGGTGTAAAAATAGGCAGTTCTACTGTACTTTTCAAAAAACAGAAAGATGGTCTTGCAAAAGACATGTGGAAAGCCACAAAAATTGCTGCAAAGGGCTTGGGGGAGTGGGCTGACAGGGTTGCCCTTGATGAAAAACCTGCAAAACGAGAAAGAAAAGCCAAAACAAAAACAAAGGCTGTAGCAAGAAAAACTAAAAGAGCCGTTAAAAGAAGAAAAACTCTTTGAAGGTGCGTGAAAACATGTCCCTGTTTACAGGCAGAAGATTGAAACAGTTTGCTGCTGAAAATAGAAAAGTCACCTATACCCAGACTGCAGCCCAGGCTGTTGCCTCTATAGTTCAAAAGTTTGGGTCCATCTCAGATAGTACTCACTATTACCACAGAGGTAACGGGATATGGTCTAAGTATCTAATTTCTGAGGACAGAAAGAAAACCGGAAAGATAGCCGTTAATAAGCAACGGTGGCAGAAAGAGCCTTGGCGCTATGATTTAAAGAAGATTGACACAAAAGAAGGATTAACCGTCAAACGTGCATCTGTGAAGCAACCTAAGCCGAAGCACAATAAGAGGCAGGCGACATTGCAGCGCAATATTTTCGCAAAATATTAATTATGGATGCAAAGGTTCAAAAAGAACTAATTTTTTACTCTGGAAGCCCTTGTAAGCCATCTATTAGCCTCTACATTCAAACTCTTTTTTGGTACATGTAAATACATTACCTGCTTAAAATTCTTTCTTTCTAGGGATTTCTACAGAGTCAGTTTAAAATCGTTATCGGCTGATATATTAGCTGATGTGATTTTTCAAGCCTCTTGATGTGATTTCTGGTTTTCCAAGGCACATTCTTCAATGTCCAGATTGTATTCTTTTTTCTTCAGCTTCTCTGTACACTTCGGAATATCTGATTTTCAAGAATCCAGTGTAAAAATATAGAGTACTTTGTATTCAAAATACACGCTACGATAAGCTCTTATTCTCAAAAACAGGGAAATTTTTCTAAGGGTCTTACCCTAGTTACAGCATGACAAGGATAAGTACCCATAAGAGCTTACTTTAAAAATGCATAGCTACCGCTATATTTAGTTAATAGATTTTATGTAGTATGTAAGAAGGCTTATGC
>JAJFUY010000343.1 GCA_021372185.1 Chlamydiales bacterium
GTCTTTTAAAGACTTAAGTGAAGATGAATCAGAAATAAAGGATTCTAAGCTGCTTTTAGTCTCGCTTTCGCTCCATTCTTTCTCAATTTTTTTTGTTTTTTCAGGATGGGGATGTATTTTTTTATTTTTAGCTACAAGACCTGCGGTTTCAGCTCCATAAGCTGTGCAGGCAAAACACATTCCTGATAGCTCACAGAAACGATCTCTAAACGCTTCAAGTTCTTCTGGATGCTTTTTAGCCCAGCTTCTTATAGAAAGTTCATTTAATGCTCTACCCGCAAACTTCCATACTCGATCATCAGCATTACTAGACATTGTTTTCATGATAGACACAATATTTTTAGCCGAGCACTCTTTTAATTTAAGAGCCCAAGTATTTGATCGGCAATCAAATATTTCTTTGCCAATTCCTGATAATTGTGTAACATTCATGATTCCTCGTTTACTATTTACTTTTTGAAAACACTATCTGGATTTTCAAATCCTATGCGTTTAATTTTGTCAGAGCCATGCGTAGTATGCAAAACAATCAATTTGCGTGTTACTGACGTAAGGCAGCGCTCAAAATTTTGCACGATCCTCAGGCCTTCCCTGTAGCCTACAATTTTGCCAAATTCATCTGTCTTGCTTGCTAATTTATTAATTAACTCTGGCCGATTGTATGCCAGTTCTAGATGTCCTTTGCTTGTTTTTTGCACCCACATCTCGTCTTGGTTCTCGCGAACCCAAGTATCCAACTTCTGAATAGGCTTTGGCAGTGTGTGTTTTCCGGGCCTTTTAAAAAGTGCTGTAAACTCCCTTAACTCTGTAAGTGGATCTTCTGTCTCTGAATCAGTTACCTGAAATGAGGGATCATCCTCAAGGGCACATTCTACTAAATGCTCAAACTGAGCAAAATTATCTAATACACTCAACCTTCCTAATGCATTCATAATATACCACCATTAGATCTGCACGCATTATGCAACATCATTAATAAAGCGCGAACTGTTTTTTGGCTTTCAAAGCTGTCAAACTTTTTCATTTATTAGACTAAGTATACTTGTAGTTGTTATACTTTATAAAACCGGCAAAGACCTAAATCGCGCCATTTTTAGGATATCGCGCCACAAAATTACGATTTATGTGACGCGATATATGGATCGCGCCATAAAACTAGGGTATAGTGGCGCGATATTATCGCATACGGCCTTCTGAATATGAAAAATGGCATAAAATATGCACAATGCACCTCCAACCCCTTTTCCTAATTATGGGCAAATGGCGGCTTTGACGTATTCCATGGGTTAGATATCTATTACATAAAGCGGTAGAAAATGAGACTGCTCGAGAACAGAGCCATCTGCTTGCAGGGTAGGCCAGGCAGACACTACTGAAACATTCATACTTCTAAAAGGCTTATTGAGAAGGGCCCATGGCTCACAGGGTAGAAAGTTTTTAGGTTTTAAAGCGTGGTTTGCATCAGCCGCAATTTCCATATAGGCAATTTGGGTTTTGCCAAGGATTTTAGCAAACTCTACTGCCTTGTCAAAAAGGAGTAGGGCCACTTCTTTGTTTTGACGCTCATCTTGTTTCATCAAAAAGCAACTTATGTAGTACATTGCATCTGGATTAAAGCCTTGAGCCTTGATCTTATCAAGATAGGCAGATGGTGTGTAGGCTTGTTCTTTTAAATAGGGCGAGTTAAGGGGACTTGCTGAGATCATGCCTAGCTTTTGACCGTTTCGTTCTGCAAAAAGGACTATGGCATCAGGATCTACTTCAAAGAGTGTATTGTAGTCTGACTCTTCCTGATAGACATAGAGGTAAGGATACTCTCGATAAGCATCAATTGCCCATTGATCAAGTATAGGGCGAAGTGCTTTTACTGCTTCGTTGCGATATTGTGTGATAGTTGTCATGTTGTCAGAGCCTGCTAATAAGTTAGATGTGACGCAAAGTAGAAATAATAATTTTTTCATGTATTATCGGTCTATGAGTGAAAGATGTTGTGGAATATAGCGAGCCCCGGAAGTTCTACCTAGCGGTAGGGCCTGGTCGAGGATTTTTATCTCTTCTTGAGTGAGGATAAGGTCTGCTGCCGCAAGGTTTTCATCTAAATAATTACGGTGTTTTGTGCCAGGAATAGGAACGATATCATCTCCCTGCTGCAAAAGCCAAGCAAGGGCTATCTGTGCGGGATGTGCCTGTTTTTTCTTTGCAATATCAAACACAACTTGAGCCATCTTCATATTTTCATCAAAGTTTTTGCCTTGTAGGCGAGGGTCGTATGCGCGGCGAAAATCGCCTTCAGGATGCTCCTCAGCACGTTTTGCCTTGCCAGTCAAAAAACCACGGCCAAGGGGACAAAATGGGACAAGGCCAATGTCAAGGCTCCGAAGAAGGGGAATGATCTCGGCCTCAAGGTTGCGCTCCCAGAGCGAATATTCGCTCTGAATGCAAGAGATTGGATGGACGGCGTGAGCGCGGCGAATGGTGTCGCTACCTGCTTCAGAAAGCCCTAAAAAACGTACCTTGCCATTTTGAACAAGTGTTGCCATAACCCCTACTACATCTTCGATAGGAACATTAGGGTCTACGCGATGCTGATACAAAAGATCGATGCACTCGACTCCAAGGCGACTTAAAGAGCCATTTACTGCCTCTACAATATGTTTCGGATCGCTTGTAAGGCCTGTTACTGCCTTTGTTTTATCTATGCGAAAGCCAAACTTGGTTGCGATAACCACTTTGTCGCGATTACCCTTAAGTGCTTTACCTAGCAATTCTTCATTTGTATAGGGTCCATACATCTCAGCTGTATCAAAAAAGGTAACGCCCTTGTCAATGGCATGGTGTATAGTGGATATAGATTCAGCATTATCTGGCGTGCCATACATCTGGCTCATTCCCATGCAGCCGAGACCTAGTTCAGAAACAACAAGTCCGCAGGAGCCAAGCTTTCGTTTTTTTAACATATCTTCCCTTCAAACTTTGCATAAGAAAATATAGGTGATTTTGGCTATTCAAACAAGACGCTTTATCACTTACAGATACAATTCAAAAGACCCAAACCTCTCTTCGTCTTGTAAAGTTAGGTAGCGTTGTGAACGATACTGCCAAAATAGATGAGCTAAGCCGAGAATTGTCAGTTTGCAGAAACGCTCTAGAGGATAAACAAAACAGAAAAAAAGTTGCCGATCTCTTCACACACGCTTCATAACCTTGCGATAAGCATAACCCCTTTCGTTAGAAACTTTTATGAAAAAAGCATATGTCCAGGCTATTTTTTTTATAGGTTGGGGGGAGCTGATTTTTGTCGACCGCAGTAAAGCCTTCTTTGGTGTAAAAACGGCTAGATTCTGGCCTGCCAATAGTGCCAAGCCATAGGTGAGTGATGCCATGTTTCATGGCGGCTTTAGTGAGGGTGGCCAGGAGCTTTTGAGCCACTTGTTGGCCGCGATAGGCTTTATCAACAAAGAACTTCTTTATTTCGCCATTGTTTTCATCTAGTTTTTTTAAACCTACACAGCCAATAATTGTTCCCTTGCTATCTGTTGCATACCAGAAGTTATATGACTTATTATAATAATACTCTTCTTCTAAGCGAATAATACCCACGTTTAAATCTGTAGGGTCAACTTTTAG
>JAJFUY010000230.1 GCA_021372185.1 Chlamydiales bacterium
TAAAACAAAGTGATGAGCCATATTTATCTCATTTTCGAAAAAATATACGGCGGAAAAATTTATTTATGCAAGCAAAAACCCCATAGTTTGCGCCAAGGCGCTACACAATGGGCAAATAATAAGTCGCCACTGGCGTGGCTCCATGGTGTTATGTATCCAAGTTCCCACAGTTTGCACCTACGGCGCTACACTAATGGGCTAATAATGAATTGCACCTGCGGCGCAAAAAACCAAAACATCTCTGGTATTTGGTTTGAGCCGGTTGATTAATTCCATTCGTCGTCGTTGGTGGTGTCGGGTTCTATTTGGGGTTGGCGGCCTTTCATGTGGCTGAAGTCTGTGGGGAGTTTTATTGCGGAGGCCTTGCCGGTGCGGGAGTTTATGGTTTGGCAGCAGGTTAGGAGCAGCTTTGGGGTGAAGTCGGCTTTTCTTGTTTCTAGTAGGGTGGTTATGTCTTTGAGGGTTTGGGCTGAGGCGTGTTCATCTGGATCTTCTATAAAGTTTGTAAGTTGCTTTAGAATTTCTTGGTGGGTTTGCACGTCGTCGGCTTGTTGTAAGAAGGTATTTAGCTCAACAATTGTTTTTGCATTTGGTAGAGCAAGGAAGTCTCTTTGGCGTGTGAGTAGTTGGGTGACAAGCGGGTCATCTGTGCTCGCTCTTAGGGCATTATTTTGTGTTTCTAGCTGTTCAATGCCATCCAGGGTGGCAAGTGTTGGAAGGGCAGTGTTTATAATGTAGTTATAACAGTCTGTAAGTTCATCGGTTATTTTGACAAACTGATCAGGTGTTACATTCTTTAATTCTTCACGAGTAGTTTGAATAGCACTTCGTAAGTCATGAAAGCTGTGAATAGAGCTTGGAAAGTTTTTTGCAACAAGTGGGAAATTTTGCTGTAGAGTGTGTACCAAGGTGGGTACATACTTGCCGTTTGCGCTAGATGTTAACTGAGATAAGATATCTTTTTCTTTGAGCAAGTAGTTTTGGGCTTTAGAGAGTACAGTCCCTGACAATATAAGAGCTGGGAATTCAACAAGTACTTTTTGATACCGTACTTTGAGATCGTTTTGGCGAAGCATTGCTAGAGTATCGGTTGATTTCTGGAGTATCTCCGGGATACGATCAGAGATAGGTTTGTTACTTTCTGGGGCAATATTTACGATAGCATCGCGCACAGCTTCTAGAGATTCTTTCCAGTTTTCATTGTTTGGAGTGGCTACTCTTATGCCTTCACGTAAGGCAGCGATAGCTTTTGTTGTCACATCAGTAAAGGCTTTTTGGTCTTTTGTGAGGTCTTCAATCTGCTTTTGTAGAGAATCTACATGAGCTTCTAATTTTTTTATGCCGCTTGCGCCTAAATTGTTGGTAAGGCGGCTTTTGCGGGCAGCATCTAGATCGCTTGTGGTTTTATCAAGATCGCTTTTAAGGGCACGTATGTCTCGATCAAAGGCCTGTTTGGCTTCGTTTACAGTCTTTTCAAGATACTGCATCTTCGGATCGATTTGAACTTCAACCATTTTTTTATAGGCGTTTGTGGCCTGTTTTTGTACTTGGGCAACCTCCTCGCGGCGAGCCGTTACTTTATTATAAAAGGTGTTGAAGGCTGCTTCTTTTTTGGCAACAAGTGCCTTTAGACCACCTTTAACGAGCTTTTGGGCAGCATCTAAAGATTGAGGAAGGTCAAATTTAAGAATTTCCATGGCCTCTTTTTTGAGATCTGCAAATTCAATTTCTGCGGCTTTTGCTAACAGTGATTGTGTGCCCTTCCGAGCTACTGGAGCCTCTATATCTTCTGAATCATCTTTATCACGTCTTGCTACAAGAAGTGCATTTATGTCTTTTCGGGCATCTTGTTTATTTACGTCATAGGCCGCGGTCAATTTATTCTCATATTGAGTGGCTAATTGTGCGATGCCTCTTTCTAGTTTTGGGATGTCTTGATCGCCTCCAATGCTTTCAAGATGGGCAAAGCATGCTTCTAGCTGTTGTGGGCTTATACGAATGGCTGGTGCCATTTCGTGAGGCTTTACTTTGTAATGCGTATCGATCACTTCTTTTTTGTTGTGTGCAATAGGTTCTTGTTTTTTAGGAACTGCAGCAGGCGGTGGTGGAGCAACTGGTGGAGCAGCTGGGGGTGTTGCTGGGGATGAGTCTTGGCTCAATATTTTTTTTCCTAAATCCTCAACTTGCGTTGTATCGCATGGGGTATACGCTCTGATGTTACGCTGGTGAATGAGCTTGCCTGAACCAGTTGTCAGGATAACGGCATTCAGAATCTGCCTCATGGCGTCATATTTTGTTTTGTCTGTTGGTGTTTCTGTAAAAATGGCGCGAGTTTTAGCAAGAGCTGCATCAAGATGTGTATGTTCTTTTGTGCTGTAGCCAACTAGTTTTCTAAAAAAATGGACTATGGCCCAAAGCTTTGGCTTATTGGTAAATTCTACGGTGCCTGATTTTTCGGTGAGCAGCACCTTTTTTACTATGGATTGAAGTGCTTCATGTTTTTCTTTTGCATCAGAAGATTGGAGTTTAGCTAATTCTTTAGGACAAATTTTTTCTAGTGATTCGTAAAGATTATCCAGAGATGAAATGCTTGACATAGTGGTACTCTCCTGTAAAATTTCATCATATAATATTTTTGAATTATTAGGAATGAAATTCTAAGTGGCTTAGTATGAGTCAGTTACAATAAAAGCAGGCGTATCGCGGCCGCTAATCTTTTGAGCGGGGAAGAGTGTCTGGTCTTTACTATCGAGTACTTCGTGGAGAATTTTGGTTTTTTTAGGGCCTGTTGCAATTAACACAATGTTGCGCGCTTCGTTAATGCATTGAAAAGTAAGTGTCATGCGCCATGTTTTTAAGGTTGGCACATAGTTTGCAACAACCAGTTTATTTTTGACACTTAATGCTTCTGTACCTGGAAAGAGCGATGCAATATGCCCATCTTCACCCAAGCCTAAGTATACAAGATCAAACCTACCACCTGCGCAATACTTTAAGATGTTTTCTGCATAGTCAGCAGCAGCCTCTACTCGATCTTCGCGGTCTGCTTCCATACGAAAGACTTTGGCAGTATTAAATGGCGGCTTAGAAAAAAACTGCATGGCCATGTTGTAGTTAGAGTCTGCATGATTTGCAGGAACTGACCTCTCATCACTCCAAAAAAGACAAATT
>JAJFUY010000352.1 GCA_021372185.1 Chlamydiales bacterium
TGATAGATTAGACAGTTTTAAATTATAAATTTTAAAAATGTGTAAGCTATGTGGGTGTGCTAAAGTGTAAACCATGTCTGTGTTCGACATATCGTGATTCAATCGCCCTCAGCCGGGCTCCATTTTCTACTCATCCCATTCCCACCGTTCCCTACGGTTACGGTGGGCTCTGCTCAGTCGTCCTGCGGACTCTAAAACAAAACTTTATTTCATCTTCAAAACGAAATAGAATCTTAATTGACAAAAACTTTATTTTTATATTATTCTTTTGTTAAATTATTGGGGTTATTATGCAGAATATTGATTTAAATGGATTTAATTGTAACTTTTATGAAACTACTCCTAATGCTTATAAAAAACGTGAACGTGAAAACCTGACAAACCCTTTAGATCAATTCTTGAAAAGAGTTGTTACTGTTGTTGAGCCTTTGGAGGATGAGGTTGAGGAACTGACACGGGAAGTTCGTGAGGTATCTCTTAAAAGAAGCCGTGATGAGGATGAGGAAAAAAAACCGAATGATGACACGGCTCAATTAAAAAGATGCAATAACACTGTTACTCAAGAAGATATTGGTCGCAATGTATTTGGCAAACGCACGCGAGAAATAGAAGTCTCATCTACTCATATTACACTTGAGGATTTGATTAGAGAGGCAGAAGCTGCACCTCTTATTGAAGAAATACCTGAAGTTCCACCCATTGACGCATTTAAAACTAACCAACTTGCTTTACAAGTGCTTACCCACGAAGTCTGTCAAAAAAATACGTTTATATTTGCCTGTGCAGATGGCGATCTTCTGTCCATCAAACGATATATCATAGATAATTGCTTTTTACTTACAGAGCTTAATCAAGGAATTATCGCACAAGATTTAAGAATAAATCTCCTATTAGATGGATTGAATGCCGCAATTTTAAATAACAAATCACATGTAGTAGATTTTTTCTTAAAACTTAATGCCGTAAGAAAAAACGTACACAAACTTGCCAATTTGCCATTAAGGAATGCTTTTTCTGCAAATAGACTTACTATAATTTACAAACTGTTGCAGGTGCCTTCTGTGGTACGTGCAATTACTAAAGATTTTATAAAAAGCAACGCAGCAAGATGTGCCAAAGACGGTCACTTATTTCAATTTATCATGCTTGCATGGTTGCCCCAGGCAGAAAAAGCTTTAAGTGAGCTCGGGTTTACTTTTGAAAAACGCACTATCATTGACCTAGTAGAACAATGTGCTGCTAGATTTCCAAAATTTGCTGCAGCCTGGAAAGATTTTTTAGCCACAGACGTAATACAAGTAAGTGATAGTGGACCAATCATCATGGCAGAAAAAACAAAGATAGTAGCGATTTTAGAACAACCAATACTTGAAGAAGATTTACCTGATTTGAGTGGTTTACTTATACAGTAGATTCTCCGTTAGCATGACAAAATAGATAAAACAATACACTTCTTGATTTAAAAGTTATTAAATGTTTATGATTTGTGTTATTTTATTAAGGAAATAGTCATGAAATCTTACAAGTTGTTACTAATTTGCACTTTTGTTTTATTTGGATCATTACAGGCACAAGACTCTGATACATGCCCTGCTGACAAAACACACTTTGTCACCTGCGAAATTAAGAATAAAAAAAATATTAAAGCTGTACGCACTACCTTAAAAAATTGGGGCCTATTGTCAGTAGCTCGTGCTATTATTGCTCAAGTATCTGACCAAATTGATGATAAGAAATCAGAAGAGGCAAGCTCATCTTATGGCATTATTTCTTCTATTGATGCTGTTCTCAAAAAACAAAAAGGTAAATTTCAGCTACATGTTGCCCTTGATGACACAAATACAATCCAGGCTATTGCCATAACTCAGCTTGCAAAAGGCGCCAATAAACTTGAACTTTTGGCCACTCACCCAGAAAATATTGAAATTTTTGGCTACGAAAAACCTACTCGTGGTGCAGGCACTGCCATCATCACTCACCTTGCCAACGCAATCCTGAATAAGCCAACAGGCAGCACAAAGCTTCACCTCTTTGCATTAGATAATGCAAAAAGCTTTTATGAAAAGCTCGGTTTTATAGTAAACCCCAAAGACCCAGAGTGCCACGTCATGAAACGCAAAAGCATGCGCGCTCTTGTTGCCAAAAACAAAGACTTCATCGATTTTCTAGATGAAGAACCACGCATAGTTGCTGATAAATAAACCTTACAAGTAGGGGTCAGATTAGACCCCTAGTTCTTTTCAATTAAGGATAGTGCATGCTACATCTGCCGCTTGGACTGCTATTTACCCAGTTTTGTTGGATAAGATAGTTGCGATTGCCAAGCTTTACATTGGCATTAGAGCCGTTGGGCGCTTTGTATGTGGTGCCATAAGTCCATGCGCATTTATCTGCATTTTCTTCTCCTCGGCCATCGTACCAGCCAGTAAAATAGGGATCTGTCATTATTTCGGCCAGCTCGTGAGCAATAACGGAGGCCATGGCATCAGCACCAGCATTACCATTGGTGCCGGTGCCCCTGCCCGATTGTATTGGCTTTGTGGGCCGGCAGGTCCACGTTCATTATTAGCCCACTATGTAGCCCCAACGGGGCAAATTGTGGGAACAGTTTAGGAAAAACTTATAGAGCCACTTTAGTGGCGACTAAAATAATGAGTCGCCATTAAAGTGGCTCTGACTTTTTTTTTCATAGTGTTCCCACACTTTGCACCTACAGGCGCTACAGTGTGGGCTAATAATGAGCGTGGACCTGCCGGCCCACAAATTCTAGAATAAGACAAAGATCAAGATCAAGATTAGGATTAAGAGAAAATTAGTTTAAGGGATTACTCCATAGTAGGGAGCCGATTCGCACTAGGGTGGCGCCGCAACCGATTGCTATGTCGTAGTCTTGGGACATGCCCATGGAGAGTTCTGTGAAGTGTGGGAGGGCGTATTTGCGCTGGAGGGTGAGGCATGCCTCTTGCGTTTTGCTGAAGCATTTTTTTATGAGGGCTTTGTCGTCTGTGTTTGGGGCCATGGACATCAGGCCTTTTAGCTTTATGCCAGGTTGAGTGAGCAGCACCGGGAAGGCATCGTAGAGCTCTTGGATGCCAAAACCGTGTTTTGTTTCTTCACCCAAAGGGTTTACTTGTAGGAGGATATTGGTGACTATAC